>JBIHZP010000237.1:0-3043 GCA_044231315.1 Daejeonella sp.
ATAAAGAACTAGGTTATTATAATGGAGATGGCCAGTTTATTATTGAAAATGGGGAGTTTGAAATCATGGTCGGGACAAATTCGCAGGATTTAATCAAAACAGTTTTCACAAAAAAATAGGTATTGGTTTATTAAATCCAGTACCTATTTTGTGCTTAGTCCTTCTTGCTTTAAGAGGTGAATGAATTAGATTGAGTCATTTTTTATCTCATCATTCAGAGATTAGAAATTCTTCATTTACATGCATTTTTAGCTTGCTTTGGCCCCAAATTTTATCAAATAAGATAGGCTTCTCTTAATAAATCCTCCCCATCAATAAATTCTCATAGCCATTACCTAACAATTTGCTGTTATTGAATTAATATTCAGATAATATGTATTGTTTATTCTTGTAAAGGTTAAATAGAACGAATTGAATCAACTATACACCCAATTATCAGAACTTCTTTTCTACTTCATCTTTATTCGTTTTTCTAAAATCAATTCAATTTTTAGACATTAATGAATAAACAAAAACGACAGGTAGATATTATCGTCATTTCAGATGTACATCTAGGAACATACGGCTGCAGGGCAAAAGAGCTTTTACATTATCTAAAATCCATCAAGCCCAAAATTGTTGTTTTGAACGGCGACATTATTGACATATGGCAATTCAATAAAAGCTATTGGCCTAAGTCGCACATGAAGGTTATAAAACACATCATGAATTGGCTCAGTAAGGGCGTTAAGGTTTATTATATAACTGGAAACCATGACGAAATGCTTAGAAAGTTTGAGGGTTTTAAAATGGGATCCTTTCAAATACTTAATAAGCTAATACTCGAGCTTGATAATCAAGAAAAGGCATGGATATTTCATGGTGATGTATTTGATGTAACTATGCAGCATTCAAAATGGTTAGCAAAACTTGGCGCCATAGGTTATGATTCCTTAATAATTATAAATAGTCTTGCTAACTGGATATCAGAGACGGTATTTAAAAAGGGCAAATTGTCATTCTCCAAAAAAATCAAAAATAGTGTTAAGGGCGCTATTAAATTCATTAATGGTTTTGAAGAAACTGCAGCAGACATTGGTATCAGTATGAATTATCAATATGTTGTATGTGGCCATATTCACCATCCAGAAATGCGTAAAATAGAACAAAATCATGGAAGCATCATGTACCTGAATTCAGGGGATTGGATTGAGAATCTGACGGCCTTAGAATACCACAAGGGGCAGTGGGATTTATTCCGATTCAGTGAGTCGGAGCGAATGGCTATGTTACATGGGACTGATGAGGAAGTTGAGGAAATGGACATTAAGCAATTATTTAGTCAGATGGTTTCTGATTTTTCATTAAAAACGTCATGAAGATACTTTATGCAATACAAGGGACAGGCAATGGCCACGTTACCCGTGCAAGAGAGATCATTCCAATATTAAAGAAAAATCATGATGTTGATATTTTGATTAGTGGTACTCAAGCAGATGTGGGTTTACCATTTGGGATTAAATATCAATTTCATGGTTTAAGTTTCATCTTCGGGAAAAATGGCCAAGTAGATATCGCTGAAACGTATAAAAAATCGCGTTTAAAGCAATTAATGAAAGACATTAAAATGCTTCCTGTAAGCGAATATGATTTGGTAATCAGTGATTTTGAACCAGTTTCATCATGGGCATGTTATTTATCTGGCAAACCTTGTATTTCCATAAGTCATCAAGCCGCTGTAATTAATAAAAAGTCGCCCAAAGCCAAGAGCTTCGATCCTCTAGGGAAAACAATTCTTAGGTCGTATGCCCCCTCCACAAGTCAATATGGTTTTCATTTTTTACCTTATGATTCCAATATATTTACTCCGGTAATACGAGCAGAGGTTAGAGCTAAAGAATCGCTTAATTCGGGGCACTATACCGTTTATTTACCGGCTTATAGTGATGAGCGATTGGTAAAAATATTAACGATGGTTGATAAGGTTCAATGGCAGGTATTTTCTAAGCATAACAAGAAATCGTTCCATGAAAAAAATGTTTGGGTAAGGCCTATCAACAATGATGAGTTTATTGATAGCATGTCTAGGGCAAGTGGTATTTTTTGTGGAGCCGGATTTGAAACACCTGCAGAAGCTCTGTTTCTAAAAAAGAAGCTAATGGTGATACCGATGAAGGGACAATATGAGCAGCAATGCAATGCCGAGGCATTAAAAAACCTAGGGATTCCTGTAATTAAAAGTCTGAAGAAAAAACAGGTTCAAAAAATAATAGACTGGGTGTCCAGCGGAAAAGTCATCCCAGTAAATTATCCGGACAGGACTGAAAAGATTTTAACAGACATTATTGAAAGGGAATCAAAAGCATTATTAGTAAAAAAGCCCTCAAAAATTAAGCAGTCCGATTTTAAATTATTTCGCAATTATAATTTCTTCAAGAAATTAGAGAAAAGCTCATCTTAATTATTTTGATTTTTAACAAATCCGATTTTGGTGATGAATTTGTCTGGGGTGTAGCTGCCTCAGCATTTCAAACAGAAGGCTCCTCTTTTACAGATGGTAAAGGACCTTCAATTTGGGATGAGTTTTCCCAGAGAAAAGGCAAAATATTTAAAGGTCATACGGCTCATATAAGCTGTGATTTTTACGTCCAATATGCCAAAGACATTGCCTTAATGAAGTCAATGAATATCAAAAATTTCCGTTTTTCCTTTTCTTGGTCGCGAATATTTCCAAAAGGTGATCAAGAATTAAATAGGCTGGGTGTCGAGTTTTATGATCGTTTAATAGACCTTTGTCTTGAATCTGGCATTACCCCTTGGGTAACATTATATCACTGGGATCTCCCACAGGCACTGCAGCAAAAAAATGGATGGGCAAACAGAGAGATTGTGGATCATTTTTCTGATTATGTGTCTTTTTGTGTCAGTCATTTTGGGGATCGAGTAAAGCATTGGATGATACTCAACGAACCCATGGTTTATACTGGTGCAGGCTATTTTCTGGGTATTCATGCTCCCGGAAAGCGAGGGATGGATAATTTTATTCCGGCAATCCATCATTCAG
>JBIHZP010000239.1:0-3037 GCA_044231315.1 Daejeonella sp.
TTCAGCAATGTAATGCCTTCAAGCGCTAATCTTGATTTAGTTTGGGATGATTTTAAAATATCCGTAAAAATGACTACTGATGTTGATGCAAAAGTGATGGCTAGTATTGATGAGGCAATGAAAACGGATAAAAAACCCTACTATCCTGCTGCAGTATATTATTTTGAAAATGGTAAAGATTTGAAGAACGCATTGGAGTGGATTAGCATAGCAGAGGCTGGAGACCCCAAAGCACCCTGGTTCAAATATCAAAAAGCTAGAATTCAGTTGAAATCTGGAGATAAAACTGGTGCAGCAGAAACTGCTAAGGCGGGCATAGAAGCTGCAAAAGCGGTGAATAATGTTGAATATATTCGCCTTAATCAGAAAATTCTCACTGAAGCAACTCGTTAATTTTTAATAAAATATCTTAGTAAAGCCTTCAATTTGAGGGCTTTATTTTTTATATTACATTCAGATTTATTTAATCCTAAACGATAAATGATGAAATGGGCCTTTGCAATTCAACGTAAAATTCGGCTAGCCATTGCGCTTGCCGTCATGATGCTATTAATTATTTTATTGAGTCTTTGGGAAAGTTATAATGTCAATAAAATTTCCAAATCATTCCGATCCATTTATGATGACCGATTAATTCCTGCGGTAGACTTATATTTAATTTCTGGGCATATTCAGACAAAACGGAATAAATTGGTATCATTCCTTTTTACGGATGAAATGAAAATTGAAGAAATTAAAAAGGTGCTTTCTTCAGAAAACAAGCAACTTAATGTACTGATAACCAAATATGAAAAAACATATTTGGTTAAGGCTGAAACAAATCACCTTCAAAATCTGAAAAAAAATTTAAAAACATTTGAACGCGACGAGCTTTTGTTAATTAATGCAAGCATAGACAATAAAGAATTTGCAAGAAATTTATATCTTAAAAATACCAATAAATTCTATGATGTAATTGACCAAGATTTAATCATGCTCACCCAGGTACAAACACAAATAGGGAAAGAGTTGTTAGCTGAATCAGTTAAAAGCCAGTCGAGCTCTAGCCTCATTTCACAAATGCAAATTGTGGTAGCAATCATTTTGGGACTAATTATTATGATTTTAATTATTACCGATAAACAAGTAATCTTAAAACAAGAGAAATACAATCTTAATTAAGTAGAAAATCTGTTCTCGATCGGTTTTTAGAAGAGTTTTAAAACGCGTTCTAATATTTTCATTCAACAATCTTTGCCTATAATGCTCTCCGCCCGACTTAATCCCGATTCAAAAATTACATTTAAGGGCCTTCACTTTTTAATGAAGGCTTAATTCAGTAATTATCTTACAATCAGCTGAAAAAAAGATGAATAAAAGTATTTAGCTTTGCATCTTCACGCAATATAATTTTCATGTCGAAACACTATTGTTCCCCTCCAATTAATCTTAACAGAATGCGCTCAATAAAAACTATCCTTTCATTCATTATATTATGTTTTATATTTTCAATAAATAGTTCAGCACAAGAAAGTTATACTGTAAATGGAGTAGTAAAAGATTCCCTTTCAGGAGAGACTTTAATCGGGGTAACGCTAAAATTTAGTGGAAAAACGCAATTGGGTACCAGCACAAATGCTTACGGATTTTTTTCTTATAAATTAACTACTGGAACATACGATCTAAGTGTAAGTTATATTGGTTATAGAACAATTTTCAAGAAAATTAACATCAGTGCTGATACTAAATTGGATCTAAGTATGGTTCCGGACAATACCATTGACGAAATTGTAATTAGCTCCGAGAAAAGAAATGATAACGTGGTGAATGCACAAATGGGAGTAGCCAAAATTAACCTCAGTGAAATTAAAAATGTTCCTGTTCTGTTTGGAGAACGCGACATTCTGAAAACATTGCAGCTTTTGCCAGGAATAAAATCAGCTGGAGAAGGAAATAGTGGCTTTTATGTACGTGGTGGGTCAACCGACCAAAATTTAATTTTGCTAGATGAAGCACCTGTTTATAATGCATCACACTTACTAGGCTTCTTTTCTACTTTTAACTCGGATGCTATAAAAGATGTTAGTGTTTTTAAGGGCGGTATGCCTGCTCAATATGGCGGAAGACTTTCATCTGTATTAGATATTAGGATGAACGATGGTAATAAAAAAGAATATACGGCTGAAGGAGGAATTGGTTTAATTTCTTCGAGGTTAAAGCTTGAGGGACCAATTGTAAAGGATAAAGGTTCATTCATGATTAGCGGAAGAAGAACCTATGCAGATGCCTTTCTTGCATTTTCTGGCGACAGTTCCATCAAAAATAATACCCTCTATTTTTATGACCTAAATGCCAAAGCAAACTATCAAATTGATGAAAAAAATACCATTTATCTATCTGGATACTTTGGTCGTGATGAACTCGGATTAAGTGAAACTTTCGGTTTTGGATGGGGAAATACCACAGCAACCTTAAGATGGAATCATTTATATAGCAACCGATTATTTTCAAACACATCGTTAATCTACAGCAATTACAATTATGTGATTGAGAACTTTTTAGAGGAAAATAATTTCAAAGTAAGCTCCTCTATTCGAGATTTTAACCTGAAACAAGATTTTCAATTGGCTCTTAATAATAGGCATAATGTTCGCTTTGGAGTCGACCTGATTCACCACACCATCGCTCCAGGAGATATTACAGCCAGCGAAACATCAAGCGTGAATGAAGTGACCGTTGAGAAGCGCAAAGGCAGTGAAATAGCAGCTTATATTTCTGATGAATGGGAGATGAATGATCGAGTTAATGTGGTTTACGGATTAAGGGCGAGTTCTTTTTTCCTTTTGGGCCCGGGTAATTTTTCTAATTATGATCAGGATGGAAACATCACTTCAAGTAAATCTTATTCACAAGGTGATCTTGTAAAAACCTATATTAATCTCGAACCTCGAATTTCTGCGAGTTATCAGTTGAATTCATCATCCTCAATAAAAAGCTCCTATACCCGAAATACTCAGAATTTGCATCTCATGTCAAATTCTACGGCAGGCTCTCCTAC
>JBIHZP010000238.1:0-3037 GCA_044231315.1 Daejeonella sp.
TTATTATTGCCTGTTTTCTTCACAAAATTCGGATTTAAGAAAACGATACTTGTGGGTATGATTGCTTGGGCAGTCCGCTATTTATTCTTTGCCTATGGTAATGCCAATGAGCTCGCATCGCTTTTAATTGTTGGTATTGCGTTGCACGGAATTTGTTATGATTTCTTCTTTGTTTCGGGACAAATTTATACGAATTCAAAAGCTGGTGAAAAATATAAAAGTTCTGCTCAGGGCCTAATTGCTCTTGCTACCTATGGTGTTGGAATGCTGATTGGTTTCTGGGTTGCAGGTTTAGTAAGTGATGCGTATAAAATTTCTGATACAAGTCATGACTGGCAGAAAATTTGGATGGTAGCTGCGGGTATTGCTGCCGCTGTAGCCATTATATTTGTCTTTACCTTTAGCCAACGCGAAGAAGAAGCTCAAAGACAAAATGATGCGGTCTCGCAATAAATTATTAATCTCATTACAAAAGAGACCATAAATACGAAGGTTAAAAGCGGCCATTATGCTGCTTTTAACCTTCTTCTCTGAAATGAATGTACTTTTAAGCTTCTAAGGAACTATTTTCCATTCTGTTTAAAAGCTGTATAAGTATTTGTGATGTTTAAAGAATTGAAATTGTAAATAAAAATTTATGGCTGATAATATCTATGATGCAATCGTAATTGGTTCGGGAATAAGTGGGGGTTGGGCTGCCAAGGAACTGACGGAGAAGGGCTTGAAAACGATTATGCTCGAGCGTGGGAGAAACATTGAGCATGTTAAAGATTATGCAAGCGCAACTAAAAATCCTTGGGAATTTCCTCATAGAGGCGGGCGCACGCAGGAAATGATTGAAAATTATCCTGTATTAAAACGTGATTATGCGCTCAATGAAAAAAACCTCGACTTCTGGGCTAATGAAAAGGAGAGTCCCTATACTGAAGTGAAGCGTTTTGATTGGTACAGAGGCTATCAGGTGGGTGGTCGTTCTTTAATGTGGGGCCGTCAAAGTTATCGACTAAGTGAAATGGATTTTGAGGCGAATGCCAAAGAAGGCATCGCAGTTGATTGGCCAATACGTTATAAAGATCTTGAAAAATGGTACGGTTATGTAGAGCGTTTTGCCGGAATTAGTGGTTCTAAAGATGGTTTGGCTCAGCTTCCTGATGGCGATTTTCTTCCCCCAATGGAGATGAATGTGGTCGAAAAAGCTGTTGCTGCACGTATTAAGGCGCACTACAAAGAAAGCAGACACATGCTTATTGGAAGGGTGGCTAACCTAACCAAGGCTATTCAAGGCCGTACAAATTGTCAATACCGTAATAAATGCTGGCTTGGATGTCCATTTGGTGGCTATTTTAGCACTCAATCTTCAACCCTTCCTGCTGCAGTGGCAACTGGAAATCTTACACTCCGTCCATTCTCCATCGTAACAAAAATCTTGTATGATAAGGATACTAAAAAAGCTACCGGAGTAGAAGTATTGGATGCCGAAACCAATCAGACTTATGAATATTTTGCAAAAGTTATATTTTTAAATGCCTCTGCCTTAAATTCTACCTGGGTTTTAATGAACTCAGCAACTGATGTATGGGATGGTGGCTTGGGAAGTAGCAGTGGTGAACTGGGACATAACTTGATGGATCATCATTTCCGCGTGGGTGCATCCGGTAGAATGGAAGGTTTTGAAGATAAATATGTTTTCGGACGGCGCCCAAATGGAATTTATATCCCTCGTTTTAGAAATATAGGTGACGAAAAACGAGATTATCTTCGTGGATTTGGTTATCAAGGTGGTGCTGGTCGAGAAGGTTGGGGGCGCAATGTGGCTGAGTTGAGTATTGGCGGCGACTTTAAAGACGCACTTTGTGAACCAGGATCTTGGACCATGGGAATCACTGGCTTTGGTGAAACTCTTCCGTACCATGAAAATAAAGTTAGCCTAGATCGAACTAAAAAAGATAAGTGGGGATTGAATGTGCTTTCTATTGATGCTGAAATTAAACAGAATGAGATCAATATGAGAAAAGATATGATGGCTGATGGGCAGGAAATGCTTGAAAAGGCCGGATTGAAGGATGTAAAAACATTCGACACAGGGTATACCCTCGGCATGGGAATTCATGAAATGGGTACCGCACGCATGGGTAATGATCCAAAAACGTCAGTACTCAATAAATTCAATCAGGTGTGGGATGCAACCAATGTTTATGTGACAGATGGGGCAGCCATGACCTCTGCAGGATGCCAAAACCCATCATTAACTTATATGGCTTTAACCGCTCGCGCAGTCGATCATGCTGTTAGTGAATTGAAAAAAGGAAATATTTAAGTCAGGATTTATGAATAGAAGAGAAGCAATATCGCAGGTTAGCTGGATTTTAGGTGGTACCATCATCGGATCAAGCCTTTTTCTTGAGTTTGGATGTAGCTCGAGTCCGGAGCAAAAACCAGTATTTTTTGACCAAAAAACAGTCGACCTCCTCAATGAGATTGGCGAAACTATTTTACCAAAGACAAGCACTCCTGGGGCAAAGGAGGCGCAAGTGGGACAGTTTATGGATATTATGGTAAAAGATTGCTATACCAAAGAACATCAGCTTATTTTCCAGGAAGGAATTAAGCTGCTTGATAGCGAATGTAAAGCCAAATTCGGAAAATCTTTCACAGGAATTAGTGTTCAGGATCGTGCAAGCTTATTAATAAAGCTTGATGAGGAGCAAAAGGCATATATGGAGACTAAAAAAGCGGAGGATCCACCACATTATTTTAGAATGATGAAGGAATTGACACTTCTCGGATTTTTTACTTCTGAAATTGGATCAACTAAAGCTTTACGTTACGTAGAAACTCCAGGGAGTTTTGATGGGGATGTTCCTTATAAAAAGGGAGATCGTGCATGGGCAAATGCTTAATAATTAATTTTTTCAATAAATAATTTTATGAAGGAGAATACTAATTCAAGAAGAGATTTTGTTAAAACAGCATCTCTTGCTGCAGCAGGTTTTATGATTGTACCTCGCCATGTATTGGGAGGAAAAGGGTTTATCGC
>JBIHZP010000240.1:0-3027 GCA_044231315.1 Daejeonella sp.
TTTTCGGTATCGGCTACGGTGGGGGTTATTGATAAATGTGGCCCGACTAAAAAACCGGCAATGATATATCCCAAAACCAGCGGCTGCTTGATTTTTCTAAATATAATGGTGGTTGCTGCAGCGACAATTAAAATGAGTGCCAGATCTTCAATAAGTTTTGGTAAGTGCCCCATTTATTTTTCTTGTTTTTGCTTCTCAGCAATATAGCAATAAATAGACCTGAAATTGGGTATTTAGGAAAAAAGGGATTGAAATTTCAAATTTTGACATATTCATTATTGGCCAATAGAGTGGATGTTTAAAATTCGAGCTTTCAGAAAATTGAAATGATTATCGATAGCATTAATTTATTATAGAAGATTAGAATGATTAATGGCATCAGAAACATAACTGATGGAATCGGCGAAAGGGAAGTTAAAGAATTAAAAATTCTGATTGTGTGGAGCTAATTACATTGGCTCATTTACTGGTTTTTATTGCCTTATTATATTTCTTTTCTCTTAGCCTTAGAACGATCCGATAACATAAAAAACTCAAAATATTCCTAATATCAGGGAATTTCACCCTAATAGTTAAGGGTTGAAAATAAAAGGCTGATCAAAAAAATTATGATGTAAAAAAGGAGACAGTATGACTAAACTCATTGGTCGCATTGATCACTATCATAAATGTCGGATATGATATACAACATCTTTGTTATCCAGTTAAATAATTAATTAATAACAATAACAATTTTAAAAAAAGGAGACACTATGAAAATTGACACGTCGGCTAGAATAGCCGAAGGAATGCCTTACCAATTTGACATTCGCGAATTATGGAACCGGGTAGCAAGTTTAACCCAGGTTAATATTCTAGAGCAGGGAGAAAACTATTTGGCGACCCTTGCTGCGCCAGGAATGAAAAGGAATGATTTCAAAATTGATCGAAGCGGAAATATGCTTAATATCAGCGGCGAAACAGAAGAAGCGAAAGAAAAAACCTATTCGCATCAAGAACACAATTACAAAAATTTTAACCACAGTTTCAACTTATTTGGATTTATCAACATGAAAAAAGTATTTACATTAATCGCCTTAGTAACAACATTAAGCACAGCGACTTTTGCGCAGAATAATATTGCAAATTTGAACATTACCTTATCGGATGTTCTATCTTTCACTGTAACTCAACCGTCATCATTGGATGTAAACTTCAACTCCGAAGATAAATACACGAATGGTATAACCGCCCTTGCTCCAGATCACGTAAGCGTAACCAGTTCTAGAGGTTATGTAGTTAAAGCAGTTGCAGGAACAGTGACGGGATTGGCATCAATTTCTCCAGGTACAGTGAAGATCACTTCAACAGTAGGTGCGACAAATAATGGTAATGTAACAGGAATCACTTATAGTTCAGCAGTAATTCTTCCGGAGACAGGTGGAACAGCAGCAACAGTTATTTCAGCAGCTAATACTTCATGGAGCGGTTCAAATTCAACGAACAAGTTTAATGTTTCTTACCTGATTGGTTCGGGTGGTGCCTATGCAGGAAAACCAACAGGATTAAATGTTGTTCCAGTGGTCTATACTGTGACACAACAGTAAAAGTCACCAGAATACTGCTTTACTCGTTCCATCAAGGCCTTTAATCAAAGGCCTTGATTTATATAAACATTATGGAGAAAATTCTTTGCTGGCTATTCAGCCTGGCAATACTTGGCTCTTGCCAAAATTTGATGGCTCAGGCTGGTATGACTATTAGCCCTGGGAAGTTGTATTATAAATTAGCTTCTGGCGGAAATTCCACTCAAAAAATTGTAGTTAGTAATCCTAACAGCAGAGATTTGGAAATTGGATTGTCATTAAATGATTGGGATTATGACTCGCTGGGCAATAATCAAACATTTGATGCCGGAGTTCTAAAAACTTCTGCGGCAGATTGGGTCCGTGTGATGCCTGGTTCATATTTTACACTCAAACCAGGTGAAAAGCGGGAGCTTGATGTTATATTAAGTGTACCTACTACCGTTTCTACGGAAATTCCCGTACGTACTGCCATGTTATTTCTCACTCAATTAAATCCTGGCGATGGACGAGCAGCAGATGGCACTTCGATTAAGGTGAGCGTTAGAATGGGAATTAAGATCTATCATTCTTTTGATCAATCTGACGAACGAAATATTGAGGTGATTGATTTCACTGATGTTCTCCCACATAAAGATGATAAAACTACCGGTGGCTATCTAGAACTGAAGTTGAGTAATACTGGCAAACAATGGCTAGAAGGTAAAATTAAGTGGGAAGTGCTAAATACACAAACTGGAGAGAAGAATAAATTGGACGATCAGGAGATATTTTCCTTGCCTGGAGATCAACGGCTGGTTAGGCAAAAGTTACCTCCTAATATGACCAAAGGCAAGTATACTGCAACAACTATCATCAATTATGGGGATAAGGATGAGTTAAAACTCGTTGAACTTGAGTTCGAACGGTAATTAATATGCAGATGATAAAAATAAACGAAAAAGATTTTAAGATTGTCACTTTTCAATTGATTTTACTAGTTCTAATTTCACTAATTTTTGCCTTTAAGGTAAATTCCCAAACTATTACCGGAACACGTGGTACCCCAGTTACTTTTAACACTAAAACTTCCATTGCAATTACTACCACAAGCAATAATTACCTAACACTTGCTTATGCGATGAGTGCCACAAGTGGTTCTGGCTGGACAGTACGTATTCGGGCTAATTCAGATTTTAGCAATGGAACTGCAACAATAGCTGCAGGCTTTGTATCCTTAGATTATGAATCTCCAATTGGTGGTCCCAGCAATACAAACAGTAGAAATTATCAGACGCTTAGCACTTCTAATTCAAAGTCAATGATTAATTCGGGGAGATCAATTACATCTGGAAATAACGATTTCCAACAAATATTTAATATGAGGGTAACTGGAGGAACTCATTTAGGGGTAAGTGCCGGAACTTATAGTACGACACTTACAGTGCAAGTAATAAGCGACAAAGGAACGGTGATGGCTTCA
>JBIHZP010000241.1:0-3004 GCA_044231315.1 Daejeonella sp.
GTACTTCCAATAATTGCCTTTAATGGCGCGCCCTGAACATTAAATTTAAGCTCATCGCCAACCTTGACACCAATTCGGCGGGCATAGGCATCTTCAATCGAGACATAAATTGGCTTTCCTGCCTCCAATTTCCCAGTCCATTTACCTTCAATAATCTCCTCCGAATCGCTCAAACTATCCCGATAGGTAACGCGGAATTCTCGATCCAAAGCACGCATGGCAGCCATATTGAGGCTATCCTTTTTATAATCAGCAGCAGTTCGTCCATTAATTTCAGTAATGCGCATATTTACAATCGGCACTTGCTGAAGAACTGGCAATTTGAAGCTCTTCGTAAGATTTGCAACAGCCACTTTCTGATCACTTTGAATATCAAAAAGTATCATGTTCGGCTGATTTTTACTTGATGAAAGCGTGACACTATTGATTAAAATCCCTTGTACAAAAAAGAGCGTGCAAATAAAAGCGGTTCCTAAACCAATGGAAACCACCAAAATTAAGGTCTGATTATTGGGTCTAAATAAATTTGCAAATCCTTGACGCCATAAATAGCCCCATGAAGACGGAAAAAAGCGTCTTGCCAACCACATCAAAGCATAAGCTAGGGCCGTTAAGATAATAAATGCTGCCAGAACTCCGCCAGTGAAGAAAAATGTCTGCTTCAAGGAGCTCATCTGCAAGTAACTGAAACCAAAAACAAATAAAACAATTAAGAAATACACCAACCATTTCAGCGGATCCTTAAATAAGGATGTTTCCTGAAAAGATAGTCGCAATGTGTTTAATGGTGAAATATTTCGTACCGAAACCAAAGGCAAGAGTGCAAATAAAATGGAGATGATGAGACCCAAAACTATACCTTGTAAAATGGCAAGCCATGAAATTGCTGCGGTTATTTTTACGGGTAAAAAATCAGCTAATACTGCCGGCAAAACCTGCTGAATAAGTGTTCCAAGCAGAGCGCCTAGCATAGAGCCAATTAATCCGATACCAATAATTTGAATAAGGTAAATTAAAAATGCCTGTTTGGCGCTAGCACCGAGGCAGCGCAAAATGGCGATGGTATTAATCTTTTCGCGAATGTATATGTGAATGGCACTAGCAACGCCAATGCAACCCAAAAGCAGGGCAATGAAACCTACGAGCGCCAAAAATTCGGTAAGGTCCTCGAATGAACGACCCGTGTTCTCCTTGCGCGATTCAATTGTTTCATAATCGAGCTCTGCCTTTTCAAATTTAGGCTCTAAACTCTTCGTAAGTTTCTTAATATCAACATTTTCCGAAAACTTGAAATAGAAATTGTAAGTGATACGACTCCCCTTTTGTGAAAGTCCCGTTTGCTCCAAATAAGCCAAAGGAATATAAACTATTGGTGCTACGGAAGAGGCAAAACCTGTCTGACCCGGTGCTTTATTCAGTATTCCGGCAATTTCAAAAGTAAGTTCCCCCACTTTGATGGAGTCGCCAGGTTTGGCATCAAACTGGAGCATGAGGGTTTTATCGACGAGTGCCGTTCGGTTTTTGCGAAAAGTGCGGCTAGCAGTAGCGGGACTCGTTTCAATTTCTCCATAGTAAGGATATTGTCCTGAAAGCGCCTTCACATTTACCAAGCGAGTGCCTTCACTCTTAGGGAAATAGATCATGGAGGCAAAGGCACGTTCTTCGGAACGCTCATCACCAAGTTCAAGGAGTGTTTTCAGAGCTTCCGGCGCAACCGCTTTATTGGTTTCAACGACTAAATCGGCACCCAAAAGACTTTTCGCCTGCGAATCAATATCCTTTTTAAGGTTGTATTCAAAAGAGTAGATGGCCACTAATGCCGCTATTCCGAGGATAATAGAGGAGATAAATAGGAATAATCGGGAACGGTTTCGGCGACTATCGCGCCAAGCCATGACGAAGAGCCATTTGAGGTTCAGGGGAGCCTCATTTTCTGTAGATGGAATGGAATTATGCTCCAACATGATTCAAATTTTGAGTGTTGGTAAGCTCATCGGAGATTAAAGATCCACCTTTGATGCGGATAATTCTTTGCGTTTTGGAGGCCAGCTCCAAATCATGGGTTACCAGGATTAAGGTTGTCCCCGCCTCCCTGTTGAGGTCGAATAATAATTTAACCACTTTTTCGCTGGTTTCAGCATCTAGATTTCCTGTGGGCTCATCCGCAAATAATATTTTTGGCGAGTTAGAAAAAGCACGCGCCAAAGAAACACGTTGCTGCTCACCACCAGAAAGCTGACTCGGATAATGGTGACCACGATCCGCCAAACCTACTTTTTCGAGTAATGCTTCAGCCCGCGGACGGATATGCTTTTCGCCCCTTAGCTCAAGTGGAACCATTACATTTTCGAGCGCCGTTAGCGTGGGTAATAATTGAAAATTTTGGAAGATAAAACCGACATGCTGATTACGAACATGCGCACGCTCATCTTCATTCAAATTGTCCAAACGAATATGATTAAGCTCTACCATGCCTGAACTAGACCGATCTAAACCAGCACAAAGACCAAGAAGAGTAGTTTTTCCACTACCCGAGGGACCAACAATGGCACATGTGGAACCTGCTTCAATTGCAAAATTAATATCATCTAAAACGCTAAGTGTTTTACCACCGCTTTGATAGGTTTTACTCAGATTTTGAACGTTCAGGATATTGTCGACAGGCATAATGGTTAATTAATGTTTGAACTCTTGCAAATTAAGCAAAATGAGGCGCTTAAAATGTAAAAATCATCTCATAATATTGAATGAGGGTGACGATACAAATATTATGCCTGCATAGGAATGGGATTGTCATGTGAGGACGCACGACGAAGCAATCTCTTGATAGCAGGAATGGGATTGCTAGGCTCGAAATGACAGGGATATAAATTAAAAATAATTTAAAAATCTTCTAATCTATCTCTCAGTATTAATATATGATTTTCATTATCCATTTCATAGTCAAACTCTGATAGAATTTCACGGTAGCTAGCGTTAAATTTTTCTTTTAACGTTCCCACTT
>JBIHZP010000242.1:0-3002 GCA_044231315.1 Daejeonella sp.
TCTATTTTGAATACGGACACAGGTATGATGCCATTCATTTTTTTGATAGTAGCTTATTTTTTCATAGAGATAGGTGAAATATGCATCGGCCCAATGTTGTATTCACTTGTTGCTAACTTGTCACCAAAAAATATTATATCTACATTATGGGGAATAATGGTTTTATGCAATGCACTTGGCGCATACCTTTCTGGTAAAATCGGGGCTTTAATGATTATACCTGAAGGTATTTCAAATCCCATAGAAATGATGCCCTATTTTAGTTCGATATTTTTAAAAATAGGCATAGGATCCCTTTTAATCTCTTTGTTCATTATTAGTTTATTTCCATTATTAAGAAAGTGGATGCATGAAGTACACTAAGAAATGTTTTTTTGACATTAGCAAAATTGAATAAACAATTAGTTATGAAAAAAATAGCTTCAATAAATATACAGCTTGAAAATAAAAAATTATCAAGAAGAAAAGTAATTAGCTTTTTAACTATGGGATTAGTAGCAACGCAATTACCATTTGCTTGTAAAAATAGAACATTGACTTTGTCTGATCTTGAAAAACAAAAAATACACTTTCTCACTTTGTCTGAGGTTGCAGCGCTAATAAAATCAAGAAAAATTTCATCAGAAGAACTAACTCAGTTAATGTTGAATCGTATTGAGGCTATCGATGGAAAGTTAAATAGCTATATTACAATTATGGGGAAAGACGCACTGATAAGTGCGCGTATGCTTGATAAAGAATTAGCAGAAGGGAAATATAGAGGTCCACTTCATGGTGTGCCTCTTGGTATTAAAGATCTTCTCTACACTACCAATGCGCCCACCACAGCGAGTCACTCATTTAGCGCAAATTTTATTGCTACTTTTAATGCCACAGTTGTCGATAAGCTTTATGATGCGGGAGCAGTTATTCTTGGCAAATTGAACCTTACTGAAGGGGCAATGTGTAACTATAATAATCTTTCAAAGATCCCTAAAAACCCATGGGGTGAAGATTTATGGACTGGTGTTTCATCAAGTGGTTCAGGTGTTGCCATAGCAGCGGGGCTTTGTTTCGGTTCTATAGGTTCTGACACAGGTGGTTCTATTAGAACACCTGCAATGGCAAACGGTATTGTTGGCCTTAAGCCTACTTATGGATTGGTTAGCACTTATGGAGTGTTCCCGCTGTCAATCTCACTTGATCATATTGGACCAATGACAAGATCTACAATGGACGCAGCCATTATGCTAGAGGCTATTTCAGGATATGATGTAAATGACCCCAATTCATTGCATCAAGATAAACTTGATCTTGTCCCATCCATAGATAAAGGTATAAAAGGTTTACGTATTGGTATAGACCATGATTATGTAAATAAAGATGTTGATCCAAAGCTAGCAGCATCAATTGAGTTAGCAACAAAAAAAATGGAAGAACTTGGGGCAACTATCGTTGAATTCAAAATGCCAACTAATATGCAAGAGAGAGGTGACATGTGGTGGGTCCTCGCGTCAAAGGAAGCTTATGAAGCAAATAGAAATACCTATCCTTCCAGGAGAAAGGAATATTCACTTGGTTTCGGCGAATTTTTAGAATTTGGTATGAATGTAACAGATATTGAATATAAGAATGCGATAGAATTTCAACAAAATTTTAAAACAGAGTTTCGGAAATTGCTTTCCCAAGTGGATGCTTTTGTTTCTCCTGCGGGCGGTATGGCTAAAGGAGTAACTGAAAAAATGTGGCGCGCTAATGCTGCTGAAGATGTTGTCTTCAAATTTGATAATGAATTAGATCTTAATTTCGGAAATCCTGCAAACTTTGCTGGAATACCTGCACTTACAATGCCTTGTGGGAAAGCAGAAGGGGGAATGCCTCCTCCTGGCTTTCAATTAATGGGAGCAGCATTAAGTGAAGCAACCCTTTGTAGGATAGGTTACGCCTATGAACAAGCAACGCAGTGGCATTTGCAACATCCTGAAATATAAATTTCTGTTGTCGGTTATCAGTTATCAGCTTTCAGACCTCAATTGTCGGTTATCAGTCTTCAGTTGTCAGACCTCAGACCTCCTACCTCAGACCTCAGACCTCCTACCTCAATCCCCCTCCTCACAATCCCAATACCTGCCTTAACTTTGGATATCCTGTTTTGCTTACTGGAATTTTTTCTCCTGTTTTTAAGATGGCTAGGTGTGAATCCTTTTCATAGGGGTCGATTCTTGTGATTTCGTTGATTTTAACGATGAATGAGCGATGGACCCTCACAAAGTTGCCATCTCCTAATAACTTTTCAAAATGAGTTAAGGTTTTATTCTTCAGGAATGATCCCTCTAGCGTATGGATCTTTACATAATCATCATCCGCTGCTAGGTACAGAATGTCGCTCACGGGAATAATTTTAATCTTATTACCAGTTTTTACCACTATGCGATCATTTTTAGGAAATGAACTTTGTAGGTTTTCAACTGCTTCCTTTGGCATTTGAATTTTGCCTTCTTTTTGATATTGGTCCATCCATTTTTGGACCGCCTTATCAAATCGTTCTTTAGTAAATGGCTTTAAGAGATAATCGATTGCATGTTCTTCAAAAGCTTTGATGGCATATTCATCAAATGCTGTAGTAAATATCACGGAAGGTGCCTGTTCGAGGAGCTCAAGCATCTCAAAACCATTAATTTTAGGCATTTGAATATCTAAAAATATTAAATCTGGCTTATATTGAGTAATTGCTTTAACACCCTCAAAGCCATCATTGCATTCCTGAATAATTTCTATTTCAGGCCAATGCTTTAAATATTCTTTCACTATTGAACGAGCCAGTGGTTCGTCATCAATTAAAATCACTCTCATATTTGTACCTGAGGAATTTTTACTATGCTTGTAAATATATGCTGAAAAGGTCTGGTTTCTATTAGGTCGGTTCTCCCAAATAATAAATATAGCCTACGCTTAACGCCACTTAGTCCGAAACCAGTGCCATGCTTCGGCTTAGCTGTATCGGGATCATATGGGTTTTGTAC
>JBIHZP010000243.1:0-2992 GCA_044231315.1 Daejeonella sp.
GTAGAATTTGTGTTTAAGTATTATTGCCATTATTCTATCAATGATTTCAGCAATCTGATTAAGATTAATTATGCAGTTTCACTCATAAATGAGGGCTATCTTGAAAAGTATACCATTGCCTCTTTGGGAGATAAATGTTTATTTAATTCCCGATTTACCTTCTCCAAGAACTTTAAAAAGTTTATGGGGGTTTCGGTGAGTGATTATGTGCTCGATAACTCGATGAGTGGAAAATCTGTAAAAGGGGTTTAGATTTTTTTTCTTTGTTAAATCTTGTTTTCCTTAACTCCATCTTTTTTGATTTCTTTTTTACATAAAACATAGAAGGAAAGCACTAGTAAATCTGTGACATCACGCAATAAGCGCAATAATTTAAGAATATTTATTGCTCTTGATTTATCTTTATGCCAACAGATTTTAATTATTAAAATGAGGATTCCATTTCACCAATATTGGCTTTTGGCAATATTTTTTTTACTATTTGCTTGTAAGAAGCAAGAAAGTCAAACTGCAGATACCCCAATTCCCAAAGAGCAGACCTCAGTTAAGAACACCTCGCTACAATTAAAGATTGATAATATAGCTGCGGCAGATATTGGTACATCCATAAATGGAAGTATTTCTGGCACAACACATTATTTAAAAGATGGGATTGAGCATCTTATTATTCCGCCTACTCTGTTTTTCAATAATCCCTTAATTCCAGCTATTCACTTAATTAAAAAGAATAATGAATGGGTTTATGAAGCAGCTTATAAAGATGGCGCTATGGGGGCAGGTAGAGATAGTGAACTATTTGATGATAATGGCACTATTGTTTTTGCTGATCATGGTCTTGAATTAAAGCAAGGTACTTGGCCCTTCGGTCATATTATGATGGCTAAGACTAATGGAGAGCAATTGTCTTGGTCAACCATATCAACAGATAGAAGTTTTTACCACTCGGTTGCCACAGGTGATTTAAATAGCGATGGATTAAAAGATATTATTGGTTTAACTATGGGTACAAAGGGTACTTGGATTGATAATCTTCACCCTTATATTCAGAAAGCCAATGGTAGCTTTGAGGCTGATAGAAATTTAATTTCATATAATAATTGGCTTGGAGCTTATGGTGCAGGTGCGGTTATAATAGGCAATGTTTTAGGAGATTCTAGGCCAGAAATAATTAGAGCAGACTATGGAATAAATCCTGCTTATCCATCACCCAGATACAGTTTTGCCATATTTAGTTATAGTGCACAAACGGGGAAATATGAATTCGTAAAAACACCAGGAATATTTGGTTTCGCTACTCGTAATCTGGGAGCGACTTCAATGAAGTTGGCGGATTTAGATAAGGATGGCGACTTAGATCTAATACTTGCTTATGAAGGTGATCAAATTAATGGGCTTGAAATTTGGACTAACAATGGGAATGGCGATTTTGTCTATAAAAACCAAACATTAGAGTATAGTTTTGCTGATTTGCAATTTAGAGAATTTGAAGTGATTGATGCGGATGGTGACGGTTGGCAAGATATAATTTTGAATCCATGGGCAGGCAAGCTTTTTAAATCTGCTAATCGTGGAGTAGCCGATGTTTTTCTTCATAACTTGATTTGGAGGAATAATAATGGAACTTTTGAAAAATTAAATAAAGTGCAAACATTGCCTCTTAGTCAAGTTCCAACTTATTTTAAGGCCTACTCGGTTAATAATAAATTAAAATTGATTGGCATTCTAGGTAATTCAGATGGTACATTGATAATTACTGAGATTAATCCGATTTTTTAAAGGGGAATAATTGGATAATAGTTTTTAACGTGGAAGGGAGCAGGACCGAAAGTCGACCTCAGGGTTATGAATAAATTTTTAAAATCATGTACAATAGATTTTCAATTATATATGATTTTAAAAAATGAAAATAAAAGGATTTTAACGAGTTTGGAAGGATTGTTTCCTCACACAGAAATTTTCATATTTTTTAAATAATTAATTTTTTTTTAGTGGCTTATTCTAAACCGAAATTATTGAATGCCATACTTTTATAAATCAAAATTAATTAATAATCATTAAATAAAATCAATTCTAAACCCAACTTACACAATGCGCATACTGCCTATTTACATTCTATTCGTAATACTATCATCCTGTTCCAAACAAGAGAGTAATCCAGTAACTCCAATAACTCCAGTTACACCAATAACTCCCCCAACCCCTACAAAATTTTTAGAGACTCATACCTCTATAAACCAAAAGACCAGTTGGTATATAACCAACAAACTTTTTGACGGAACCTTTTTTATTGTAAATGACCCAGCGCAAGTTCATAACTTATACGACAATAACGGAACTATAGGATTTAACTATATTCAAAATGTTCAAAGTTATTTTTCTAACCGACAAGGTTTTTTTATGGGTGATTTAAATGGGGATGGGAAGAATGATATTTTCAATAACTATTGGCCTGCACCTCATGGAACAAATAAACCCGGCTATTATGTAACATGGGAATATGAAAAATTAGGATTTACAAAACCCAATATTATACAGGGACTAACTGGGGCAAGAAAATTAATCTTTAATGATTATTATGGCAATGGAAAATTAGGCATGTTGATTGCTTCGAGTGGTGTTGATGCCTTACCTTTTCCAGGAGATATTGTACAAATTATAAGTTTCGGAACAGACTTATCCATGACTCTAAAAAACATTACAGAAGTAATGGGGTATTACCACTCTGGGTCATCAGGAGATGTTGATAATGACGGTGATATCGATTTACTATTGTATTCAGGAGGAAGCCAAACCAAAATGGGGCCAGTATATTTTGAAAATATTGGAAATGGTAATTTTAAATATAATGCAAACCTTATTACCGGCCTTGGGTACGATTTTGGAAATGCCAACAATTACTATAGTATGGAATTATTTGATGTAAATAAGGATGGGTATTTAGATTTAATTTTAGGGGGAGATAATCAATTCCGTACTTCAAGAGTTATTTGGG
>JBIHZP010000244.1:0-2983 GCA_044231315.1 Daejeonella sp.
TAATTTGCTGCGGTAATGGAATAATAGAATTGGGACTTTGGGCAAAACTCTTGTCGAAAACCAAGAAACAAATAAGGGCAATAAGGACTTTTTTCATGTGCGAATAGCTAATTCTTGCTTGTTATTTAAAAATACATTTCGAAAGTAAGAAAAATGAGGAATTTACAGGCATGTTATGGTTTTTGCCGGGATAAACTTTTTTTTTAGGATGATACAGTTCTAGATGTCGCTGTGCATGTCCCCCTCTAGTCCAAAGGACTCCTTCGGAGAGGGGGCAGGGGGAGGTTAAGGCAGATTTTTTTATAAATATTTAACTCCATTGTCCCTTGAGTTTAGCGCAGCGACTCCCCTACGCATTGGCAAAACAGGAGGTTTTCCAAACTCCTTTTTATGTTTTTTTTTAATAAAAGCCTTTATGATTGCGTGATTAGATTTGGGAATGCACTATTCTGCAATGATGTATTTATTTAAGGTGGGTGCCATTATTAGAAACGAACAGATGAATTAGTATAGATATCTATTTTAATAGATTTTTAAGCTCCGACTTAATGTTTGGATTTAACACATAAACAATCAATCGTTTATCCGATGGTAAAGTTTTTCTATCAATACCGTTTTCATGGCCAAATTTTTGATTTAGTTTATCATTTAACTCATTAATTATATTAAACCTAATCCTTCTCTGATTCTCCTGAGATTTATCCTTAGTCTCAAAAATATCATTGATATCATAAGTGGTCAAATATTCATCTTCATTCAGATACAAAAGTTTTTGCACCAGTTTCCGCTCTACAACTGTTAAACTTAATTCTTTGTTTTTTCTAGAACGGCTTTGTTGCCATTTAAATAACAATCCTACTACAAGAATAACTGACAGACCCAAATAGTACCAAGAGTTTGAAATCCCTGAAGTATAAAACTCACCCAAATAAACCGACTTACTTTTAATTTCGGATATTGAAATCTTCTGGACCGTCCCTGCATTATCAGCCCAGAAATTGGTTAGCGTATCTTTATTCACATGAGTTGCAGTTCCTAAAATGAAGGACTGTTTATTGTTTTTATAGACATAGACTTTATTGCTTTTAGGGTTAATGATATAAATATGATTATTATGAAAATGCAAGAAGAAATTACCCGTCCATATTACCTTATGTGGCATATTTAAGGGTAAACTAGGATTTAGTTTCCCAAGAAACTCCCATTTATTTTTTTTGAAATCAAAAAGGAAAAAATCATCCCTGATTGTAACTTTTTGATCCTCCAAATAATCTGTAATTGCGGAGCCACCCGAATAATAAACGTCTAGCTTATTGTCATAACCCTGATAACCATGCACCATGGGAATAGGAATCTGGTTTTTAGGTCTCAATATTTCCCACTCCCTCATTTTCTCATCAAAATAAGTAATAGCCGAACTATGACTCCAAAAACCTACCCCTCCTACACTGTAAATAATGCCATTCCTGACAAATTTATTGGAAAAGAAATTATATCCACTATGATATGTCCTATCAACCCGAATGAGTTCTCTTTTCAAAGGAAAGTAATCAAATACATGACCCGTTCCATCAATGGTTAAGCGGATTCTTTTCCCATTATCGAATAGGAAATAATCGTTTTTAAATCGAGATGGAATAGTATTAATAATGGCGGTATCGAATTTAATTTTCCCCTCATTTAACCAGCCCTTAGAATCTTTTTCTGTTAGTAATTCATAGGTTTCCATGTTGATTTTTACCCGGAGTTGAGTTTGGGGGTCAACCCAGGTCAGATAACGATCTAGCGCGAAAGTATCTTTGGCGGATAGCATTAAAAAGACTATGAAAAGAAACTTAAAAATATGATGCATAAATTAAAATAAAGACATGTTTCACGGTGTCTTAGCGTAATTAATATTAATACTTTGATTTAAAAATCAGATTGGTCAGCCTGCGCTATTTCTAAAAATAATAAATATTTCTTGTATATGGCAATATTAAACTCGCAAAAAAACCATGGCTAATTTCCCTTAATTTAGTTAGAACATTTTACGGGAAACCGTAAATGAGGTGTTTATTAATAAGAATTTAACTTTAAAAATAGTGATATCTCGTTTTCCGGTATTGGCTAAGCGTCCTTGCGAGCCAAACCTCTATAAAATATGCTCTTGTAAATATGACTCTGCGAGGTTAATAAACCCTTTAGAGATTCTATGTTGGTTTCCAAATAAATCTATTCTCTTCCTTCTTTTTTCATCTTTTTTAAACCCAGACCGATTTTGTCAGATTTAAAATAATTGCCTTTTAGATTAGAAAATAGTTATTTTTTCTTTAAAAAAAATATTGTATTAATTATAGGTATAAGAATTATACTTTTCGGGTTTTTATTAAAATTATAGTAACCTTACTGTGTTTCTTTTTGATACTATTCTAAAGTTTTAGTGTGGCTATCACGTATTAAACGCCAATAGTCAATGACATTAAAGAATAAACCTTATAAACTATCAACATTCAAAATCAATCAAAATAGTTTACCAAAAATTAAATTCCATGAAATCTTTCTCTCTCTATTTAGTTAGCTTTTTGCTACTGTTAATTTCAGTACCAGCACTAGCGCAAATCGGTATCGGTACTACTACTCCCGCTGCTTCTGCAGCTTTAGAAGTGAGTTCAACGGCCAATAATAAAGGGATTTTAATCCCCAGATTAAGCGCTAGCCAAAAAGATGCGATTGCGAGTCCTGCAGAAGGTTTAATGATTTTCCAAACTACTGCTCCTGCGGGGTTTTATTATTATACGGGCACTTCCTGGAAATTGATGGTTACGCAAACGGATTTAGCTTCTGGTAATGCAGGATCCGCTACCAAATTAGCAACTGCAAGAGATATCAATGGCGTTGCGTTTGATGGTAGTGGGAATATAACTGTAACTGCAGATGCAGGTACTTTAAGTGGCACCACCTTAAAATCTACCGTAACAGGTTCTAGTTTAACGAGTGTAGG
>JBIHZP010000245.1:0-2981 GCA_044231315.1 Daejeonella sp.
GAATCCCCTTCGCCATTCATGACACCCGAGCTTAGAGAAAAAATGGGAGAAGCGGCAATTAAAGGAGCGATGTCCGTAAATTATGAAGGCGCCGGAACAGTAGAATTCTTGGTCGACAAGCACCGTAACTTCTATTTTATGGAAATGAATACCCGTATTCAAGTAGAGCACCCTGTTACTGAGGAAGTTATAAATTTCGACTTAATTAAAGAGCAGATAAAAGTTGCTGCAGGTATTCCAATTTCAGGGAAAAATTACATACCAGAAATGCACGCGATCGAGTGTCGTATTAATGCAGAAGATCCATTTAATAATTTCAGACCATCTCCGGGACTAATTACTAATTTCCATTCTCCGGGGGGACATGGAGTGCGTGTAGATACCCATGTGTATGCTGGTTATCAAATTCCACCCAATTACGATTCCATGATTGCTAAGCTAATATGTGTAGCACAAACACGCGAAGAGGCTATTTGCACGATGGAACGCTCATTAAGTGAATTTGTGATTGAAGGCATTAAAACAACAATTCCTTTTCATTTAAGATTGATGAAAGACCCTAACTTTAGAGCAGGGAACTTCACAACTAAGTTTATGGAAACATTCGATCTAAAAGAGTAGGTAATTCCCTATTTTTTTAGCGCTATTCGTGGTCAAAAAGTTAAATTCTAGAGCTAATTGTCACAATTAACATGATGCTTATTAAATTTCTTTTAAATACCATTCTAAAATCAAATAGAATGGTATTTTTGTTTATAGATTATGAGTAAGGAACGTACTAACCTAGTTAAGGCCATCAAAGAAAAAGGTAAAACTATTGAGGCCGAAATGTCTTTTTTTGATCATTTGGATGTCCTAAGGGGGCACCTAATCCGTGCATCGATAGCCATTGTAAGCTTTACCATTCTGGCATTCAGCTTTTACGACTTTATTTTTGATCAAATTATCATGGGTCCGGGTAGAACCGATTTCTGGACTTATAGAATGATGTGTGCGGCGACAGAAAAATTTAATTTAGGTGCCGATTTCTGCGTTAAAAAGTTAAGCTTTAATATCATTAATACCGAGCTAGGGGGGCAATTCACCCTACAATTAAACTCATCGCTAATGATTGGTATTGTACTTGGAGTACCCTACCTTCTATTTGAAATTTGGCGTTTTGTAAAGCCTGCCCTTCATGAAAATGAACGTAAATCTGCTACAGGATTTGTTTTTTGGGCCTCACTCCTATTTATTATCGGTTTGCTTTTCGGATATTATATTATCGCTCCCCTTTCCATCAACTTTCTATCGAATTATGAGGTCAGTTCAATAATCAATAACCAAATTACCATTGCCTCCTATTTTTCTGTTGTAGCTACCTTAACCATTGGTGCTGCAATAACCTTCGAGCTACCAATTGTAATTTATATACTTTCGAAATTAGGGATCATGACCCCAGAATTTATGAAGTCGTCGAGAAGATATGCCACAGTAATTATCTTAATTATTGCAGCCATTGTAACACCTACACCCGATCTAGTAACGATGCTTACCGTCAGCTTCCCACTTTTCCTGCTTTATGAAGTTAGTATTTATGTCTCTGCACGTGTAGCAACAAACAAAAAGAAAGCGGAGATGGCCTTTTATAAGAACGATTAATAAATAAAAAATGAGTAAAAATATCAGTATCGCCATTGGGGCAGATCATGCGGGGTTTGAGTACAAAAGTATGCTCATTGACTTTCTGAAGGATTATACCGTTAAAGATTTTGGTGCTTACAGTGCTGATTCAGTTGATTATCCCGACTTTGCCCATCCGGTAGCTAGTGCGGTTGAAAACTCTGAATTTTCGATAGGAATCTTGATTTGCGGAAGTGCAAATGGGGTAGCTATGACTGCCAATAAGCATCAAGGAATTCGTGCAGCAATTTGCTGGAATGAGGAACTGGCTGAACTAGCACGAACTCATAACAATGCGAATATACTTTGTATACCCGCTAGGTTTACAAGTAAAGAAGAAGCTAAAAATATCTGCATGAAGTTTATCCAATCTTCATTTGAAGGTGGCCGACATGCAAATAGAGTAAATAAAATTTCTTGTTAAAAATAAACTAATCAAAAAATGATGATAAAACAATCACTATGGGTATTACTTGTTGCAGGAATATCTGCACAGGGCTTTGCCCAAGATCCAAATGCGCAGAAATTTGCCGCACAGATCACAGCAAAAAATGCTAAAAAACATTTGAGCATACTTGCTTCAGATAAATTTGAAGGACGTGAAACTGGTAAGCGTGGAGCCGAGATGGCCGCAGCTTATATCGCTAAGGAATTCAAAAAACTAAAATTAATTGCTCCAGTTAATGGATCTTACATGCAAGATGTTGCGTTGACAGAAACTTCCTTCGAGGTAAGCAGTTTCACAGCAAACAATTCTACACTTACCGTGGGTAAAGATTTTCTTTTCACAGGAAGTGGAGATGCTAAATCACTTAAAGCAAGCGAAATTACATTTATTGGCTACGGTATTGGAGCAGATAATTATGATGACCTTAAAAACGTAGATATTGCTGGAAAGCTCGTTCTTGTAATTAATAAGGGAGAGCCTATGAATAATGGAGTATCGGCAATTAGCAAAACTGCAACTGCTTCCGACTGGACTACGAGCCGCTCAAAAAGAATGCAATATGTAATGAGCAAGAAACCAGCATTAATCTTAGCTGTAAGTCCGGATGTTGCCGCTTCAATCAAATCATACAAACCTAGAGCTGGACGTTTGAGCGTCAAAAAAGAAAGCACTCCAAATAATCGTGCAAGTGCTGCCGGACTTGTCAATATTACGCCTGAAGTTGCAAACCAAATTCTAAAAAACAGTGGCAAAACCTATGAAGCTTTAAAATCTTCAATTGATGAAAGTGGTGCACCACAATCACAAGTATTAAAATCTGAAGTAGCTATTAATTATGGACCAGTAAACAAAGATGTTAAATCGGCAAATG
>JBIHZP010000246.1:0-2980 GCA_044231315.1 Daejeonella sp.
CGTTCCTCTTCCAAATCGGTTCTGGAACTCAACGACATTTGTGATGGGAAAAGATTTTCTTCAAGGCCCACAACAAAAACATTGTCGAACTCTAATCCCTTTGCCGAATGGATTGTCATCAATGAGACGGTATCAGCATCAGGGTTTTTATCATTGTCGTCATTGGTCAGGAGTGCAATATCCTGCATAAAAATATCGAGACTACGATCTTCAATATCTTCACGTTCACTAAACTCTTTGATACCATTCAATAATTCCTGAATGTTTTCATATCTGCTTAAACCTTCTACTGATTTATCTGAATAGAGCTCCTTCAAAATCGTAGAATGCTGCGCAATGTGTAGCGCAGTATCATAGGCCGAATGAGTTTTCGTCATTACCTGGAAGCTTTGAATCAATACAGCAAAATTTGCAACAGAACTTGAACTACGTGAATCTAGATAGCTTTGGGCATTACAAATTACATCCCAAATGCTAATATTATGTTGATCTGCGGCAATCATGATTCGCTCAATACTCGTATCTCCAATTCCGCGACGAGGATAATTGATGATTCGTTTTATTGCTTCTTCATCATTCGGATTAAAAGTAACGCGGAAGTAAGCAATAAGATCTTTAATCTCCTTCCTCTGATAAAAGGATAGTCCGCCGTAAATTTTATAAGGCACATTTAACTTCCTAAGCGCCTCTTCCATCGCTCTTGATTGTGCATTGGTACGATATAAAATAGCAAAATCATGGTACTTTGAGCCTTTTACAGCTTGTTCCTGGGCTATTGCTTCCGCTACAATCTTGCCTTCTTCATTATCACTAAAGGCACGGCTGACTTTTATTTTGTCACCTTCTTCATTATCTGAAAATACAGATTTTTTAAGCTGGTTTTTATTGTTGGCAATGATGCTGTTCGCCACCCTGACAATGTTTTGAGTGGAGCGGTAATTTTGCTCTAATTTGTAGACTTTCAAGTCGGGATAGTCTTTTTCAAAATTGAGAATGTTCTGAATGTTAGCCCCTCGGAAAGCATAAATACTTTGCGCATCATCTCCCACAACACAAATATTCTCATTATTGGCAGCTAGCTTTTTTACAATCAGGTATTGCGAATAATTGGTATCCTGGTACTCATCCACCATCAAATACTTGAATTTATTTTGGTATTTGTATAAAACTTCAGGATGTTCCTTTAAAAGCACATTGGTTTTATAAAGCAGGTCGTCAAAGTCCATTGCGCCCGCTCTAAAGCACCTTTGAGCATAAATTTGGTAGATTTCACCAATGCTACCACGCCCTGTAGAAAAATCTTCGGCTTGAATTTGTGCATTTTGTAAATAGGCAGCGGGGGATACTAAATTATTTTTGGAAGATGAAATACGGTTGTAAACGAAATTTACATTGTACAATTTTTCATCTAACTGTTTCTCCTTTACGATGGCTCGTAGCAGGCTTTTGCTATCGTCAGTATCATAAATAGTGAAATTACTTGGATAACCAATTTTTTCTGATTCTACTCGTAGTAGTTTTGCAAAAACAGAGTGGAATGTTCCCATCCATAGATTTTTAGCTTCCGCCCCAACAACTTTTAGGATACGTTCTCGCATCTCTTTGGCTGCCTTGTTTGTGAAAGTAAGTACGAGGATATTGAATGGATCAACCCCCTTTTTAATCAAGTGGGCCACACGGTATGTTATGACACGCGTTTTTCCTGAGCCTGCTCCCGCAACTATCATCACCGCTCCCTCGGTTTGCTCTACCGCCGCACGCTGCGAAGGATTTAATCCATCTAAATAATCCAAAATTTACTCCTGTTTTTGATCTGCTAAATTAACAAAGAGATTTGAGATTTAGGCTTAGGCTGTTTAAGAATTTATCCACGTTGAAATTCCATTTTATTTAAACAGCTTATCGAATTTTAAGGATAAAAATCACCATTCATAAATGCGAATTCTTGTTTTACAAGATCGATTTTTTTAAAATATTCCGTTTTTGGATATATTAAAATGTTATTTTTCCTTGAGTCTGGCCTTCCATCAATCGTAAGCTTTTCGGACTTTTATCTTTGTAGAAATTGATGATATTCTGTTGTCCAGGAAAGTTTTTCATCAAGACACTACTTTTGATTTCTGCATTCTTTGGTAAAGGGATATTTGCTGCTTCAAGGTAAATCCAAGCTACATCTTCGTCGATTTCATAGCCCAGGTAATTTAGGGCTATTTTTTTGCCGTTGATATAAATATCGGAATGTTCTAAAATGTATTTCTTTACCAACTTATTGAGTTCTTCCTTATCTGCAGGTTTTAAAAAGTTGATTTTGCTTTTTGAATAATCGTTGAGCTCCACTTCAAAATCGTCCCAGAATATTTTTTGAGATATTTCAAGTGAGTTTTGGGCTGCATTATATTTGATTTCCATCATGCTAATGTGAAATGGATGCCTATTTAAATTTGGATTTTTTAAATAAATAGGATCTTTTAATGTGATTGAACTTGCCTGATTTAGGGCTAAAAGGTTCAAAGCAAAAAGGAAAAAATACTTTTTTAACATAAATGCGTTTATTTTATTGTAAAAATAACCAATTTTATCGCAGCTTATTTTTTTAAGCCACAAATTATACATCTTCAATGAATCAGTTTGAATTATATTTTAGTTTAGGCATTACGCATATCCTTGATTTTGAGGGCTATGATCATATTCTGTTTGTAATTGCCCTGTGTTCCATTTATACAATTTTAGATTGGCGAAAAATCTTGGTTTTGGTAACTGCTTTTACTATCGGGCATTCGCTTACGCTTGCATTGGCGACCTTAAAATTCATTTCCGTAAATGCTGAAGTCATAGAGTTATTAATTCCGGTGACTATCGCTATAACCTCTGGATCTAATTTGATGAATACAAGGGCGAAAGATGGAAAATGGATTCAGTTAAACTATTTATTCGCTTTATTTTTTGGATTAATTCACGGACTAGGTTTCTCGAATTTTCT
>JBIHZP010000028.1:0-9935 GCA_044231315.1 Daejeonella sp.
TTCAATCCGGAGCTTGTGAGTCAGGAGCAAGCATCCACCCTACTTGGGATTTATACTACCCCCATGGTAGGCGCATCGGGAGCGATATTTGGCCTACTAATTGCATTTGGAATGTTGTTCCCTAATGCGGAATTGTTTATTATGTTTATACCAGTACCTGTAAAAGCAAAATATATTATTCCTGTTTATGTAGTCCTTGAATTATTTTTGGGTGTAAAACAATTTTCTGGCGATTCTGTTGCACACTTTGCACACCTAGGTGGAGCATTATTTGGTTTTATTTTAATTAAAATGTGGCATTTCAGGCGCCGCGACAATTTTTATGAATAGATCAATATTCAGTGAACTTTTTAACAAGGCTTTCCGCTCCGGCAATCCATTGTTCCTTTTTATTGGGATAAACATTATCGTCTTTATAGCGATCAACGTCTTTACCCTAGGGGAGTTCCTATCTGGAGGCCAAGGTGTAGGAGCAAAATGGTTATTAAAGCACCTATCGGTTCCAGCCTATTACGAAGAGTTCCCCTTTAAATTTTGGACAATCATTACCTATATGTTTGTGCAACGTGATTTCTTTCACATCCTATTTAATATGCTCTGGTTGTATTGGATGGGCCGTATTTTCATGGACTTCTTAAATAAAAAGCAGTTTATATTCATTTATATTTCAGGAGGCATTATAGGAGCTCTTCTTTATCTACTAGCCTATAATACCATTCCAGTATTCATGAGCAGCGCATCCAACTCAATTCTTCTTGGAGCCTCAGCAAGTGTGATGGCCATTGTAGTGGGTACCGCAACATTGGTCCCAGACTTTACCATCCGCCTCATGTTTTTTGGGAATGTCAAATTAAAATATCTTGCTCTAGCTTATTTCTTTTTGGATATCATCGGAGTGGGAGGAGGAAACCCCGGTGGTAGTATTGCACATATCGGTGGAGCCATCATGGGATTTATTTTCATCAAACAGCTTCAGAATGGCAATGACCTCAGTAAATTATTTGATAAAAAATCAAAACTTAAGGTTGTAAAAACTACAAGCACCAAAGCTCCAAAAAATGATTTCACCGACCAGGCGTTGATTGATAGCATTCTAGATAAAATTTCGAAATCGGGATACGATAGCTTAAGCAAAGCAGAAAAAGAACAACTATTTAAAGCAAGTAAAAAATAATGAGTCGCCAAAAAAGCAAGAAATCAGGCATACACCTCTTTAGTAAATTCGTTTTAAGCATGAATTTATTTGCTGTGACTGCCCTGCTTTTAAGCTATTTAGCCTCCTATACTAATCCGGAGAAGTTTTGGGTAATTTCCTTTTTCGGACTTGCCTACCCTCTATTCTTAATGATTAATATTTTATTTATCGTCTATTGGCTTTTCCGTTCAGCAAAATTTGCGCTGATATCCAGCTTAGGCATTCTTGTGGGTTGGGGTGTTGTACAAAATCACATTGGCTTTAGAGAAAGTACAGCAATCATGGTACCTAAATCATCCGAAAGTTTTTTAAGGGTGATGAGCTATAATGTGCATAATTTCAAGCAATTCGGCGATAAAAACGACAAATTTACGAAGGAGCAGATTCTGGATATCATTAGAAAAGAACAACCCGATGTCATTTGCTTTCAAGAATTTTTTAGCCGTAGAAGAGGGGAATATAATTTCCGAAAACCCATTTTACAAATTCTAGAAACTGAACATTATTACTTTAAACCATCCAAAGATAATGGCTATGAAGCCATGGGAATGGCCATATTTTCTAAATTTCCCATCCTAGATAAAGGAAATATACAGTTTGAAAAAAATAGGAATGGGAATGAGGCAATTTATGTAGATCTTAAAAAAGGCAAACAAACATTCAGAGTGTATAATGTTCATTTTCAATCTATTAGCTTCAAGCCAGAAGATTATAAATATTTAAAGAAAGTAACGAGTGAACTAGAAACAAATGTTGAATCACCAAGAAAAATTGGGAGCAGATTGAAAAAAGCCTTCATTAAACGTGGTAATCAGGCACAAATTCTAAAAGAACATGCTGATAGAAGTCCGATACCCTATATCATTGCCGGTGATTTCAACGATACCCCCATCTCCTACACGGTAAAAACCATTGCGAAGGGCATGAATAATAGTTTTAAAGAAATGGGTAGCGGCTTCGGAATTACCTATAATGGGGCATTCCCAAATTTTCAGATAGATTATATTTTCACTTCGCCGGAGTTTAGCGTCAAAAATTTCCTGATCATTAAAAAGAAATTATCAGACCACTATCCAGTACGCACCGACCTCGAATTAAAATAAAAGCAAGCATTATCCGCAAAAAATCGATTTTCAATTTTAAATTTGCAGTATGGAATTTAATCTAGTCATCTATAATACCCTTTCGAGAACTAAAGAAAAATTCGAACCCCTGCATCCACCCTTGGTAGGATTGTATGTTTGCGGTCCCACAGTTTATAGCGATGTACACTTGGGTAATTGCCGCACTTTTATGTCGTTCGACCTGATTTATCGATATCTTTTACATTTAGGATACAAAGTTCGATATGTACGAAACATCACCGATGCGGGTCATTTAGAAGGCGACATGGATGAAGGCGATGACAAATTCGCTAAAAAAGCTAGACTTGAGCAGCTTGAGCCCATGGAAATTGTGCAGAAGTATACGCTCGGTTTCCACGATGTGATGCGACTTTTTAATGCACTACCTCCAGGTATTGAGCCCACGGCAACTGGCCATATAATCGAACAAATAGAAATGGTGAAGCAAATCCTTGAAAATGGATATGCCTATGAAGTAAATGGTACCGTTTATTTTGATGTAGAGAAATACTGTAAAGAATTCAATTATACGATATTAACTAACAGACAGTTAGATGATTTATTAGAGAATACTAGAGAGTTAGGCGGGCAAAATGAAAAGCGAGGGCGACTAGATTTCGCGCTTTGGATCAAAGCAAAGCCAGAACATATTATGCGTTGGCCTTCCCCTTGGGGCGTTGGCTTCCCCGGCTGGCACATCGAATGCTCTGCCATGAGCAGTAAATATCTTGGCGAAAATTTCGACATCCACGGAGGAGGCATGGATCTTGCAGCAACCCATCATACCAACGAAATTGCCCAATCTCAAGCCTGTAACCACGTTACACCGGCTAAATATTGGATGCACACGAATATGCTGACCGTAAATGGCAGCAGAATGTCGAAGTCGAAAGGGAACGGTTTTTTACCCTATCAACTTTTTACCGGAGAGCATGAGCTTTTATCGCGTGGCTTCTCGCCAATGTCGGTTCGCTTCTTCATGCTTCAAGCGCATTATAGAAGCACATTAGATTTCTCAAACGAAGCATTGGAGGCATCCGATAAGGGCTTTAAGCGCCTCATGAATGCCTATTCCTTGTTGGAGAAATTAAACCCGTCGCAACAATCGCAAATCGATTTAAAAAGCCTGTCCGACAGATGTTATGCGGCCATGAACGATGATTTTAACAGTCCCGTACTCATTGCCGAACTCTTTGAAGCTGTACACCTCATCAATAGTATTTATGATGGCAAAACCGAAGCCACGCAAAATGACATCGACGATTTGAAGAAATTGATGAACAGTTTTGTTTTTGATGTACTGGGGCTTAAAGAAGAGGGTAACCAGACAGACGATACCGCAAAGCTATTAGATTTTATAATCGGATTACGTACAGAGGCAAAGGAAAATAAAGATTATGCCACTTCCGACAAGATTAGGATTGGCTTAAATTCTCTTGGAATTCAATTAAAGGATAATAAAGAGGGAACAACCTGGAATAAAATCTAAAAAGCAAGAGGCATATAACCAATTTGCTCTTCGAAATACAATGGCGTTTTATTTATCATGGCCCAGCCATTGAAGAACTAAACGGTAATGGAATCAACCTATGAAACGACATTTTTCCCTTTTATTGCTGATTTTACTCAGTTCGAAGCATCATTTCGGACAACAAAGCAATGGGAAGGTCAATTCATTGATTGCTGCTGAGAATTATTTTGCTGCCTACGCAAAAGATAAAGGAATAAGAGATGCTTTTTTAAAGGTTTCTGATGAATCAACCCTGCTTTTTAAACCCAGTCCCGTAAAAGCTGAAGAATTTTTCGGCAAAAAATCGAGTATTGACCCAGGAAAGTTAGATTGGACACCTGTATTTGCTAAAATTTCGAAAAGTGGCGACTGGGGATTTACAACGGGGCCATATTCCTATAGTTCCAATTTAAGTGCAGCAACTATTTACGGCCAGTATCTGTCCGTATGGCGGACAAACAGCAAGGGAGTATGGAAGTTGGCGCTCGATTTAGGCATGACGCATCCCAAGCCATTAAATGAGCCTAATTTAAACTTTGTTGACCCTAAAAACATTCGTTTTTTCAGACAAATTGCTGAAGGAAGGTTAAAGCAAAGAGAGGAACTAATTCTCACCACGGATAAGCTATTTTCAAATACGCTTGTAGATAACCAACGCTTGGCATACAATACTTTTTTTGCCGAGGAAGGGCGCCTTTTATTCCCTGGCTATGAACCAATAATTGGGAAAACAAAAATCAATAATTTCTTAAGTCGCCAGCAAATTATTGTTGAAACGATGCCTGCAGTAGCTAACCGTGCCTTAGGAAGCGACCTAGCCTATACTTATGGGAAGGCCCAAATTACCAGAAATAAAGTCGCAAGTCAGTTTACTTACGTAAGAGTATGGGAATCGCAAGAAGGCTTTACTTGGAACATCCTTTTAGAAATTTACATTCCTACAGAAGAGTAATTGGCGCGGTTTTAGCTATTGCTTCATGGTGTAATTGATCATCTTAAGATCCCATTTTTCTTTCTCTCCGCATTTTGATCTTTACAGACTTTATCTCCTTGTTTTTAAATCTAATTATAGAACGATGAACAACATTCCGAAAAACTACAAAAACCTCCTTGAAGCAGTCAATAACCTGCAAAATAGAGGATATATTTATAATTTTAACTGTCAGGATTCTAGTTTACAATTAGGAAAAATCAATCAAAAGTTAGTCGCAGACGACCTGCTCATCACAGAATTTTACCGTTTTGAAGGGATGAGCGACCCAGAAGATAATTCCGTAATTTATGCTATAGAAAGCAGGCAGGGCCATAAAGGAATTGTAATTGATGCCTATGGGGCCTATTCAGACGGAAATATTACTACGTTTTTAAAGAATGTTAAAATTAAAGCAAATTTGCAATGATTTTTTCGATGCTAAGCCCTTCGGCTTCAGCCTTATAATTACGTACTATACGATGCCTCAGAATAGATTCTGCAACTGCTTGAACATCTTCCTTATCTGGAGAATATTTACCCGAAATAGCGGCATGGCATTTCGCACCCAGCACTAAAAACTGAGATGCTCGAGGGCCTGCACCCCAACTTAGGAATTTATTAACCTCATCAGTAGCTGTGGCAGTCCCCGGACGGGTTTTTGCGGCAATTGACACCGCATATTCCAAAACATTATCGGCAATCGGAATAGTTCTAACTAACTGTTGGAAAAAGCTAATTTCAGAAGCATTCAATATTTTGTTAAGCTCCACTTTTCTATTTGCAGTGGTATTTCTAACCACTTGCAATTCTTCCTCAAATGAAGGATAAGTCAGAAAAACATTAAACATAAACCTGTCGAGCTGTGCCTCCGGTAAGGGGTAAGTACCCTCCTGCTCAATAGGATTTTGGGTTGCGAGTACAAAAAATGGCTGCGGTAGCCGATGTGTTTGTCCCCCAACAGTAACCACCTTTTCTTGCATAGCTTCTAAAAGAGCTGCCTGCGTTTTTGGTGGAGTTCTATTGATTTCATCGGCAAGAATGATGTTCGAAAAAATAGGCCCTCGAATAAACTTAAAACTACGATCCTCTCCCAAAATTTCTGAGCCCACAATATCTGAAGGCATCAAATCAGGGGTAAACTGTATCCGATTATAGCTTAAGTCGAGAACCTGCGCAACGGTTTGCACAAGCAAGGTTTTTGCAAGGCCAGGAACGCCTACCAATAGGCAATGGCCATTACTAAAGATTGAAATAAGTACCGACTTGATTACCTCATCCTGACCAATGATTACCTGTGCAATTTCATCCCTAACTTTTTTATACGATAGGTGTAATGCATCTAAGGCTTCAACATCAGAACTAAAGCTTTTCATACCTTATTCCTTTGCGGTTGTCCAGCCAGCCAATTCAGGGCAAATTTGATATTCTCCATCAATCTTAATGTAGGTAACCTTTCTTCGTTTTTCAAACCATTCACTGATTGTACGGTTGTTTTTATCTTCAAAGGCTACTTCCTTAATTTTGGGAAAATCTTGATCTAGGCTAGCTTGATGGGGACCAGTTTTGGATTTAAGCATGACAATTCGATAACCTGTTTTTCCATCCGCGCCAGTAAAAACAGATGGCTTAGAGATGCTTCCTACGGTCATTGTATCAATGGTAAGGAAAATCTGTGGATCCAATTTATCAGTAGGAATATACGTTGTGCGGCTCTGAACATTCTCAGCATTCAACATCATACCACCATTGTATTTCGTTTCTTTATTATCCGAATAAAAGGTTGCAGCAGCACCAAAATCTAATTTTTTATCGGCTAAAAGAGTATAAACACTATCAATATGCGCCTTCGTACGATCCAAACTAGCTGGTGTAGGGTTAGTATTTATTAAAATATGCCTTACATTAACCTGTTCACCAAGCCTTTCAATCACCTGCAATACATGGAATCCAAATTCAGTTTCAATAACTGTAGAAAGCTCTCCCGGCTTCAATTTGAACGCTGTAGCTGCAAACTCTTTCACTAAGCTGCCTCTATCCATATAACCTAATTCACCACCCTCACGCGCCGAACCGGGATCTTGGGAATACAAACTAGCTAATGTCGCAAAATCCTCTCCTCCTTTAATTCTCAACCTCAAAACCTCTGCTTTATCGCGAAACACTTCCTTTTCTTCTTTATTAAGCTTTGGATAGGCTACGATCTCTGCAATCTCAACCTCCGTATTAAAATAGGGCAAACTATCTTTAGGGATGGCATCAAAATATCGTTTCACCTCAAGTGGCGTTACAGATATATTTTCGGTGATTTTTGCCTGCATTTTTTGTGCAACCAACATTTCTTTGATATCTGGTCTGATCTCATCTTTGTATTGCAAAAGCGACCTTCCTAAGAAGGTCTCCAAGCGCTCTTGACCACCTGCCCTACCACTCATAGAACGCAAACGTCTCTCAATTTCACCGTCCACCTGATCTTCAGTAACCGTCACTGAGTCGATGATAGCTTGTTGCCCAAGTATTTTTTGAGACAATAAACTTTGCAAAATATTACATTTTACATCTGCATTTGCAGGATTCCCTTGTGCCAAATATTGAGAATATTGCATTTCAATTTCGGATTGTAGAATGATAGAACTTCCTACAACGGCAGCAACTTTATCAAGGGATATAGGTTTTGTTTGTGCATTTACTTGGACAAGCGTAAAAAATAATAGTCCGGTAATTATCCCTAGGGTCTTTCTCATTTCTCGTATTTCTCGTGTTTTGGGCTTTTAAAACCCACAAATTTTATAATCCTTATAAAAATATTAGCCCTTTAACAGCGCTTGATTAGTCATTGAATTTTACAAAATTATCAGATATAATTTATAATTCAATTATTTAAATAAATAGCTCCTCTTTTCCGGGCAAAAATAGCTTTAATAAAATGCTACATGCCAAACCTAATCAAACTCTTATGCTTTTTATACTGCTAAGTTAAGCTTTTAGTAAAGAAGCTGCACCCATTTAACTAAATTTAACAGATGCTTTCTTAAGTTTGCATTAGAAATTAAGGTAAAAAAGAATCCTATTCATGTCGACCCTGCATTCAAACGAATTTAATACGCTGAGCCTCCTGTTAACGGAGGACATTTACATACTTAATAAAAAGGCTGTGCCACAGGCAGATAAGCCCCTTGAATCGGAAAATATCCAAGTGTCTGAAAAAACCGAACAGACCGAAAAACCACTTTCAACACCTTCTACCAACATAGAACCGACTCAAAAGTCGCCAGCAATAGTAGAACCAAAAAAGACACAAGAATTTAATTATATCGGCGAAAACAATAAATATTTCTTGATTTTAATCGATGATGCGAGCGCTAAGGAGATAAGCTCAGTCCATAAAGAAATGCTACTCAAAATCATGGCAGCAAAAGGCTTGGAGTTGAGAGATTTGGCTGTTTTAAACCTGCATCTATTCCCAGATACCAAAATTCAGGAGCTGAAGGAGTTTTTCAGCTGCAATAAATTGGTGCTTTTTGGCATTAATCCGCAACGCATAGCCCTCCCAAGCATCAGCTCCAATAAAGTTGAGAGCCACCAAAGTATCAAGCTATTTAGTACTTATAGCATGGATGAAATGATTAATGATGTGAACAAGAAAAAAGAGTTCTGGGCAATAATGAAAGATTTTTAAGATGGATTTAGTTTTTGCAAGTAATAACCAGCATAAAGTTGAGGAAGTTCAGGTTTTAATCGGCACAAAAATCAATCTGAAGAGCTTAAATGAAATTGGCTGTCATGATGAAATACCTGAAACTGGAGATACTTTCATAGAAAACGCCAGTCAGAAAAGTCGCTTTGTTTACGAGCGGTACCACTTGAACTGCTTTGCAGATGATTCGGGACTTGAAATTGACGCTCTAAATGGCGAGCCAGGAGTGCATTCCGCACATTATTCGGGTAGCCGTGATTTTCAAGAGAATATGAGTCTTGTTTTAGCACGTTTAGAAGGGAAAACAGACCGAAAAGCACGATTTAAAACAGTAATTTCCTTAATTCTAGAGGGGAAAGAGCACCTTTTTGAGGGAATTATAGAAGGAGAAATCAGTCTCCAGCAATCAGGAAAAAGGGGCTTTGGCTATGATCCAATTTTTATTCCCGAGGGTTATGAAATCAGCTTCGCTGAAATGAGTGCCGAAGAGAAGAATAAAATTAGTCACCGTGCCAGAGCCATGGAAAAACTGATTCAATTCCTTAATTCACAACTTTCTTAAGTCCCGGTTTGGCGCTCAAATCAGGAGCAGCCTTGACTGGAGCTTTCGTTTTTATGGAGTCTGTTTTCACAGGTGCATTTTTTGCCGGAGCGGGTTTTACAGGAACAACTTTCTTATCAGATTTCTTTTTGGCAGGTTTCGGTTCTCCCTCCGCTAGTTGAGGAATAATCTCCTCCTTAGATTTTGGGCGGTCGCGGGGCTTCCAAATAAAGCCCTTCAATACCCGATCTTCCTCCTTCAGGTCGTCCATGGGTGTTATGGATGCCTCAATGGACCGAATGGCGCTAATATTATTTAGTTTATTATCCTTTAATAATATTCGTAAGCGACTGCTAATCATGTGATTTAGGCCGCTGTAGACCGTATCATCCTTCAAATAATAAATGCTTTCTGCATTGCCATCAACAAACATGTCATTCAGCTTATTATCCCTAAAATAACCTGTAATCACCTTACCCTTAATCTGATTAAAATTTGTCGAATCAGCATCTTCGGTATTCACAATGAAGCTATTATGATGCAAGAGCATATTGTCTAGCTTCTTATTCTTCATTTGCAGGTACACGGTATCACCGGTAAGTTGGGAGCCTTGGGCCCAAATCATCGGACTTACATAACACCTTACTGTGGAGTCGGCATCGCTAAAGAACATGGAATCGGCTTTTGCCTGCAAATCAGATTTAAATATTTTTGCATTGTGAAAAGCACTGATTATTCTGGTCCGCGTAGTATCTAAGTTGATAGAATCTTTAGCAAGAGTAGCTACTTTGAGGCTATCCGGACTTTTATTTTTACTTAAAATAGCCTTTGGTGACTCAAATTTAGGCTTTTTTACTTCTGGAGGCGGCACTTTAGCTATGGGGATTTCTACTTCAGG
>JBIHZP010000247.1:0-2978 GCA_044231315.1 Daejeonella sp.
GTTAGTCGGATGTTTTTGCCATTTACAGTAATGGTTCTCTGTTGACTGGTATAAACATCTCTTAAATTTAGTCGTAGCTCTGCATTAAAGTCCTGCCCCTTTAAATTGGTTTGCCTAGCAGAACCGCCAAACATAGAACTGAAAAAATCTGAGAAGTCGCTCTCCCCGAAATCCCCTGAATAGCCCTGTTGTCTTCCTGAAGTGCGGCCGGTTCCGGAGTTGCGTGGTCCCGCCGAATCATACTGTCCCGCTTGCTTCCAGTCTTTCCCGAACTGATCGTATTTTTTTCTTTTAATTGGGTCGCTCAATACCTCATTGGCTTCATTTACCTCTTGAAACTTCTTCTGTGCATTTTGATCATTCGGATTTACATCGGGATGGAATTTCCTCGCTTGTTTGCGGTATGCATTTTTAATTTCCTTTTCGGTAGCATTTTTGCTAATACCTAAAATTTGATAATAATCTACAAATGCCATGAATTAAGAGTTTTGCTTAGGTGAAACGATGTGTTTCACCACAAAGAACAGAATTATACCAATTTATTAAAAAAATACCATTTCATGGGTATTTGTTATTTTTTTTCTGTGCATGCAACTGTTTTTTCATGTTTAGCATCTTACCTTTAAAGAATATGAATTTGGCTCACACGTATACGATTGATAGTTTGCTTGAAGGATGCAAAAAGGGTGATCGAAAAGCTCAGGAAAGCCTCTATAAAACTCTTGCCTCACGAATGATGGGTGTTTGCATGCGCTATGCAAAAGATACCAACGAGGCTGAAGATGTACTGCAAATGGGTTTTGTAAAAGTTTTTCAGAAAGTTGCTGATTTCAGAGGGGAGGGGTCGTTTGAGGGCTGGATTAGGAGGATTATGGTAAATACTGCCATTGAATCGTACCGTAAAAACTTGAGAAATTTAAATATAGTGGATATTGATGAGGTGTACGATCAGCCTCAGACTACCTTTGATATGAGTGGATTGGAGTTAAAGGACTTACTTAAGTTGGTGCAGCAATTATCAAATGGCTACCGACTCGTATTTAATATGTATGTGATTGAGGGTTTCTCACATAAGGAAATAGCTGCCCAGCTTGGAATTAGTGAGGGGGCATCAAAGTCTCAGTTATCAAGGGCAAGGGCAATATTAAAAGGAAAAATAATTAAAATGGAGGGCTTAGATTATGCATCCCATATCGGATAAAGAATTGGATAAATTATTCCAGCAGCGTTTTGAAGACCTTAAAGTGGAGCCTTCAAATCAGGTTTGGGAAAAGATTTCCAATAGTTTGGACAATAAAAAACCAGATAGGAAGTCATTTCCAATCTTTTGGATGGCTGCAGCAAGTGTGATTGTGGTGCTTTCTGCCGGATTGTGGTTTACAAAACCAGATCAAGAAATTTTTCTTCAAGAGCGTCCTGTGCTGCTTAACGAAGATAGTCCGGAGATGACGCAATTACCCAATAATGAAGCGGTTAAGCAGCCAGTTGATCTAGAGTTAAAACAAGTTTTAATCGCTTCAGATATCGTTGATTTCACAGTCGATAAAGGGCTAGAAATGGATTCTAAACTAGTGAATGAGCCCCCCTTTGCAGTTTCTGAGATTAAGCCCGCAGAAGAACAAGCCACGTTAATAATGGCTTCAAATACAGTCAATAGGCCCGTTTTGGTTCAGTCCAAGCAAACTATAAAAGTTATTCCTAGCTATTCTGGTGATCAGTCGGAACTCGACTTAAGGCAGCCGGATTTTACAGCCTCAATCAGTAAACATGCAAGTAGTTTTTCTGACGAAGATCGTCCAATTGCTAGAAACAAGAGTGTTAGAGGAATAGGGGGCTTAGTGAATTTTGTAATTGCACAAGTGGATAAACGTGGAGATAAACTGATCGAGTTTACTGAAAGTGATGAGGGGACTGAAGTTTCGGGAATAAATTTAGGAGTATTATTAATTAAAAGTAGAAAATAAAATCTGTAGAAATGAAAAGAATATTAATTTTAAGTGTCCTGTCTATGTTTGTGGCAGGAGTTAATGCACAGCAAAAAAAGGATACAGTTCTTGTGGTAACTCGTGATACCACTAGTGATAACAAAAAAAGTATCGTGATTAGACTTGGTTCAACTGACTCTAGAAGTGATACTAATGCAGTGCCAATTAAGGCAAAGGATAAATTTAAACTCCAATTTACAGCAACTCGTTTTGATTTCGGGATAAGTACCTACTTGGATAAAGGCAGCTTTACATTAAGCCCTGAAAATTCTTTTCTTGAGCGTGAAACAGCTAAGAGTACTAATTTTGGCTTTGATTTCTTGCAAATGGGCTATCGATTTAATAAATATTTTAAAATTTATACTGGCGCCGGACTTGATTGGAATCATATGCGTTTAAAGCAAGATATTACCATTCAAAAGTCAAAACCAACACTAAGCTATGTTGCTGAAAGTGTTGAGTATAAGAAAAATCGTTTCTCAAGCCAGTATCTGCGTATTCCTTTGGCCTTTCAATTCCGATCCAATGCCTATAAAAAAGGCAATCATATGTTTTTTGTTGTTGGCCCGGAAGTTGGATTTCTGTTGAACGGGAAAGTGAAACAAATTAGTAAAGAAAATGGTAAGGAAAAGTTTAAGGATGATTATAACCTAAACCCATTCAGATATGGAGCAGTCGCTAGATTGGGCTATGCTGGAACAGGTATTTATGTTAAATATTATGGCAACGATGTTTTCGCAGAAGGCCAAGGTCCCTCAGATTTTAAGAACTTATCTTTCGGAATTACAGTAGGATTGTAAAATTATTTTAAAAGTCCCGCCTTCGCTATTATGCTAAGGCGGGTTTTTTTATATTTGAAACCATGTTGCAGCCTATTATTTCTCTCGAAAATGTAAGTAAGCACTATGCTGAAAACTCTTCAGCGGGTGTTCATTCAATCAGTTTTAATATCCAGAAGGGTGATTTTATTGCCATTGTTGGTGAAAGTGGGAG
>JBIHZP010000029.1:0-9926 GCA_044231315.1 Daejeonella sp.
AAAAATCACCCTTCTCCACTTTCCAAAGTGCACCAGAACCCATCCAATCGCCTTGGTTATCGGTATAGAATAATTCATCATTTAAAAAGCCTAATCCAGCAGGAGAACGCATACCAGTAGCCCAAGGCTCCATTTTCCCATCCTCTGTAATGCGCATAGTCCATCCTCTCATAGGCACGCGGCTTTCGCCTCTCCACCATTCTTCATTTCCGAATGCAACATTTGCCGTCACAAAAAAGGATCCATCGGGCGCAATTTTTGGTCCGAAACTATACTCATGATAATGCCCAGAAAGTGGCCATGAATAAATAGTTTCATACACATCTGCCTTACCGTCTTGATTATTATCCACTAATTTGGTTAGCTCACCACGCTGAGCGCAATAAAGAGCACCATCCTTATAGGCTAAGCCAAGAATTTCGTGTAAACCAGAAGCAAACTTTCTAAAATATGGTCTGCTACTTGTTGGATTCTCCACAATAAAAACATCTCCACGACGAGTAGAAATTGCTAAATCGCCATTTGGCATATTAACCAAACCTCCAACCTCCAGAATGATACCCTCTGGGGTAGCTACCTTCATTATTTTGGAGAAATCTTCTTCCTTAGGAGTTTCTTGAGCAAAGGCAGAAATACTAGCGAATGCGAATACCCCTAAAAGGACTGTTATATATAGTTGATTGATATTTTTCATGTCCTAATTAGAATAAAATTGAATAATTTATGGTCTTAACAATTGGAATAAGAAGCTCTTTACGCCCATTTGAATCACGGATGAATGCTTTCGAACCTCCAGCATCATCTATTTTGAGATAATAAGATTGCTTGTCGATTAAAAACGTGCCATCGGCAGTCTCAATGATATTTTCAGCATCCGCCAAACGGAAATAAAGATTGTTAACCGAGTTGCTGATAGAGACTTTGCGACTAATACCGCGACCTAAGTCCAATACTTTTACCTGATCGCTAACAGATGTTCCGTAAGTATGATATTTGAAAGTTGGTAAGCCTTGCTCATCAAGCACATAACCTTTTGGTTTATAAGATGTTCCGACAGTATCACTAATCCAGGTAGCTTCCATGCTTGCCAATTGTGCAATACTTTGTTTTGGTTTACCAAATCGCTGCACCATGCCTAAAGGTCTTGAAGAGCCATCACCACGATCATGCCACATTGGAGTTGCATTTAAGAAATCACCTCTCCATACTTGAATAAGCATGGCATTATCTAGGTCATAGCTATAATGAATTTTTTCTACGCTACCCACAGAAACCGCATGTACCACACGTGGAGAACCAGGTAAATCAATGAAGCTTCTAAGGATACTGTTTTCTGCTGCATCAATTAGAATTGGGTCAACTGCATTCGCATTTGCGGGAGATTTTTCTAGCGGACGAGGACGCTCAAAAGAAGTAATTTTTATGTTTTTGAATGCAACAGCACCATGATCACCTTGAAAACGAAGTGGAGCTTTTGCTGCTTCAGTATTGCTGATTGATCCTCGTGTCGGACCGCTTAGTTCAACGTTATCATGAATAATCACACCGTTTAACTCAACCCTAAGCATCACAGCATTGGCAATTTTTTTGCCTGATCCATCAAAACGTGGTGCTTGAAATGATATTTTAAATTTCTGCCATAAACCTGGAGCTTTGCTCACATTTTGTCTAGGTGCATATCCTGCAAATCCTTGCTGACCCTCGGGCTTGCTATCATCCCAACGTGGATAAATTCCCCCATTGGTATTTGATTTCGGACTTGTTGAGCCCCAGGTGTCTTCCAACTGAATTTCATAGCGCCCTTGAAGGTACAAACCAGAGTTAGCTCCCGCTGCCATTAAATACTCAAACTCCAAATCAATATCACCGTATTCGGCTATAGTAAAAAGATCCTCTCCCTTATTTTTTTTATCAGGGAAATTCATAAGAATACCAGTTCCTTCAGTGAAACTCAGAAAATTAGTTTTACTCAAATCTGCCTGAACTGAGCTCACAATTTGCCAGCTTTTTGAGGGAGATTTAAATGCGGAAAGTTCCGCTAAATTTAGTTGATTTACACTTTGTGCATAGCTTGATCCTAGCGAAAAAATGCTCAGGAACGCAACAAAAGATTTGAAAATCATTGGTGAAACTTTAAATGTTAATTGCATTTTCTTTTTTTATTAATAATGCGTGAATATAATAATGAAATCTTAAAAAAGCTTCGATCGAGCCAATTAATTGAATAAAATACCCTCTCTGAAAATTTATTGAGGGAAATAAAACTAGGGTAGCGTGGAACAAAAAGGCCCGCTTTATCCCCTAAAAACTACTATTAATTAATATGTTTCAATGGCAAATGCCTTCTTAACTGGTCTAATGGGTGTATCTAAAGTATCACTTAGGACTTTTACGAAACATCCACCATAATAAAATATCATGGCTGAATAAAACACAAAGAGCATGATTAGTACCATTGAACCGGAGGCACCATAAATGGTACTGATATTACTTCCAATTAAAAGATAGCCCAAAATCCATTTACCTATGGTAAACAAAATGGCAGTGAAGAACGCACCAATTAGGCTAATTTTCCATTTTGGGCGTCCGGCAGTTAAAAACCGAAATAAAAAGGCGAGCCAAATAGTTAGTGCAAAAACAAATCCAATTTCGTTGACTACGCGATTAAAAAACCAACCGCCACTGCCCCAAACTTGATCAATATAATTTCCCATGATTGCCTGAAAGCTTTCCATGACTAATCCTGCAACAAATAAAGCACCTGCCAAAAAAATGACTACCAATGACCTTAATCGGTATTTTAATCGGAAACCAATACCCGGTTTTGGCATTATTCTAATTTCCCAAATCTGCCCTAAAGAATTTTTAATGACCTCAAACAGGGTAGTTGCCACGAACATTAAAAAGATAAATCCAAAAACGGTGATATACCAACTGTGACTTAACCCACTAACAGCAACCAATACTCCCTTTACCTGTTGCGCACTGCTAGTCCCTAAAATATGGCCCAAACGTACAATCAACTCTGTGCTAAGTGTATTTGGATCAACTGCAAATCTAAAAAACTGAGTGAAAAGAATTAAGATGGGAGGCAAGGCAAATGTGGCGAAAAAAGCCGTTGCCGCACCCATTCGTAAAGGATCATTTAATTTCAATAATGCGTATGAACTCTGCATCATCGACAATAAGTTGCTGAATGGAGGGAATTGATTCTTTTTTGTTGGCAAGGCTATTGTTTTGGTTTTTAAAATTCAAATTTGAGAATATTTCTCTTTATTAACTACTTAACGAGCATTTTAAGAAGTGCTTCTGGCTCATTCGTTGTGATAAAATCTAATTCTTGGTCAAGGAAAAATTTCAATAGTTTGGGGTCATTAACGGTCCAAGCATTTATAGTAAGCCCTTTTTGTTTAGCCTGAGCAATCCATTCCGGATTTTTTTGAAAGACATTCTGATTGTAATCCAAGCCCCATAATTTATCTTTCGCAAGTATTTCCGGCGATTTATCCCCATTTAAATAAGCTACCCTAGCGTGTGGGTCGATTCGAAGCAGTTCTAAGCAAATATTATAATCAAAACTGATGTAGTCAATCCAAGCTTGAGCTTTAAGCTTCCTAACCAAATCCATTACTTTATGAGTAAGTTGTAAGGCTCTTTCCTTATTGATCGTTGGCTTAATTTCCAAAATAAGTTTAGTCTTATTTTGTGTCATCCCAGCCAAAATATAGGATTCTAAAGAAGGCATATTCTCTCCACTTGGCAATTTCAATGCGAGTAATTCGGCCGCCGTACTGGTATGAATAGTTTTTCCTTGTATAGTAGGATCATGATTGACCACGAGAACTGAATCTGCAGACAGGTGTACATCAAACTCAGAACCTTGGCATCCCATGGCGATGGCGAACTGTAAGGCAGCAATTGAATTCTCAGTCGCACCCGTGTTTTTCCATGCTCCACGATGTGCAATGACTCTATTTTTAATAAACTCATCCTGTACCAGCCTGAATGTTTGTTCTTGCTGACCAGATGATGTTGAAACGCTAATTGTCAAATCATAAAATTGAATATCAGCCTTAATATTTTCTTTACGGATATATAGCTTATTCCCTTGCAGCCTAAAAAATTGGGCATTTTCACCAACAAGTTTAAATTTTGCCTCTTTCCCTGGCAGATTTAAGGTACCAATCAGATTATCATTCTTAGAAAAAGAATGATTGCTTAAAATAGGCTGGGCACGTACGATTGAAAATGACATACCCAACAAAATAAGGGAAAAATAAAACTTGATGAAGTTAAACATGGGAACGGAAATAAATGAATTTAAGAAGAGAAAATCGATATTTTTTTATTCAACAAAGCTATTTATAAAATAAATATTCTCCATAAAAGTAGCACATATAGACTAGTCTGACCTATTATTTAATCCATTTCAATAATTTATTGTGAAAAAGGTATAATTTGGCGCAAAATAAGCGTTAAGCTAAACATGAAAAAATACGTTTTAATTTGCATTCTTGCCTTTTTAGCATCGAGCTGCGGCGTTTCCAGAAAAATTGAAGTTCTTGAAAAATGTACCTATAATATAAAGTCGGCGGATGATATTTTCCTGGCCGGAAAAGATATGACCGAATTATTTAAAAATAGAACATTCGATTTAAGTAGTGCCCCAAGCATAGCAATAGCGATGTTCAGAAAAAATATTCCTTTTAAAGCCAATATCAATCTGAGTATTTATAATCCAACAAGCAAAGGTGCTGTAATAAACCAATTTGATTATATCATTTTGGTAAAGGGACAGGAGATTGCGGCTGGAACTGTCGACAAAAGAATAGATTTAATATCGGGCGCAACAACTATTGTTCCGGTACAGGTGAATTCAAATATCTATTCATTTTTATCGAATGGAAAAACCATGGAAGAATTAGTGGAATTTTTGTCGGGGGCCAAAAGTGGGCCAGCCGAGAAAAAAACTAAGGTTAGCATTAAAATCAGACCGAGTTTTATGCTGGGAAAGGAATTGATAAAATACCCAACTTACATCACCATTGATAAAGAAATTAGCAGTAAAATACTTTATTAATTGTAGCAATTATCAATGTTTAAACTAACCCAAACATCTTTCAAAAATAGCTGTATAATTTATTTCCGAGTGCCATCAATCTTAATTTTCTTATCTTTCTAGCCTGAATCAAAAATTCAATTATAAAATGAAATCTTTAAAAGTCCTATTTGTATTCCTATTTATTAGCCACTTGAGTTTTTCTCAAAGTGTGGTATCGCTTATGAACCGTGCTGATCAGTTTTTCGAAACGATGAATCAAGGAAAATTTGATGAAGCACGAGATTTCATGGATGAAAGTGTTAAAAGTCAGATTTCTATAGATGAACTAAAACTATTTTGGCTAAGGCTTGAAAATAATTTAGGAACCTACCAATCAGTAGATGGAGCAAGGAGTTCTATTCAAGGAGAATATTATCAGGTATTGCTCACTTGTGGATTTACAAAGGGGTCACAGCCATTCACTTTTGTGTTTAACAAAGCCGAAAAACTAGTCGGATTTTTTATTGCTCCTAAACCTACTGAATCTAAATACGCGCTAGCAAGCTATGCCGATACAAGCCTTTATAAAGAGGAGGAAGTGAAAATTAAGTTTGCTGAAGGTGAAATGGCAGGCATTTTTACAAGTCCGAAGAGTGTTTCAAACTTCCCAATAGTAATCATGGTTCATGGATCGGGACCTGCCGATATGGATGAAACTGTGGGTTCAAACAAACCATTCAAAGACCTTGCTGCAGGATTAGCCGCACAGGGAATAGCTAGCATTAGATATGTCAAGCGTTCGATGGTTTATCCAAACACCTTTAATAAAGCATTTACCGTAACTGAAGAAGTTCTTGACGATGCGCTTACTGCAATCACATTGGCTGGCACCCTTCCTGGAGTAAATAAGGCTCAGATTTATCTTTTTGGGCATAGCCTTGGCGGAATGTTAGCACCTAGAATTGCGAGCTTAACACCAAGTTTAAAAGGTATTATTTTAGCGGCTGCGCCGGCAAGAAAATTTGCCGACTTAATTACAGAGCAGAATGAGTATTTATATAAAGCATCTGGCGATACGAGTACCGCGGGAAGGCAGCAGTTTCTTGAATCAACGATGGATATTGATAAAACAAGGCTATTAAAACTTGGTGCAATTGCTGCAGATTCAGTTATACTTGGTGCACCAGCATCTTATTGGGTTGACCTAAATAATCACGATCAGCTAGCTGCCGCAAAAAAGATCAAAAATCGCATTTTGGTGGTTCAAGGAGAGAAAGATTTTCAAGTTTCTGTTCGCGATTTTGATATCTGGAAATCAGGATTGGCAGCAAATAAAAATGTCACATTTAAACTTTACCCTGATTTAAACCACCTTTTTTCTGTTCAGAAGGAAAAAGGTAATGGCACACAATATCGCTTGCCAGCAAACGTAGATATCAATTTAATTAAGGATATTTCAGTCTGGATTAAAACAGCTAATTGATTGTTTATCAATATTGATTTAGAGGAGATTAGCTAAAAATCTCCTTTTTTGTGTACTCTTAATCACAATTAATACAGCATAAAAAATGCTCGAATTAATTTTTCCTAATATTAGGCAAGAAAACTGTTATTAAACCAATTAGCGGAAGATAAGCGCAAATTTGATAAACGTATTCGATACTAGTACGGTCAGCCAATCCACCCAAAAGTGCAGACCCAATTCCTGCAATTCCGAAGGCATAACCAAAGAAAAGGCCTGAAATCATGCCCACCTTACCGGGAAAAAGCTCCTGTGCATACACCAAAATTGCAGAAAAAGCAGAAGCCAAAATTACACCGATTGGAATAGTCAAAATTACAGTCCAAAATAAGTTCATATGAGGTAAAAGCAGCGTAAATGGTGCAACACCTAATATTGAGCCCCAGATCACATATTTACGACCAATACGATCGCCTAGCGGTCCGCCGATAATGGTTCCAGCCGTCACAGCAAATAGAAAAATAAAAAGGTAAACCTGCGAGTCTTGTACTGAAGCCCCAAACTTATGAATCATGTAAAACGTATAATAACTGGTCATGCTCGCCAGGTAAATATATTTTGAAAAGATTAAAACCAGCAAAATACCGACTGAGATAAACACTTTCTGTTTTGAAAGGTTATTTGCTGCCTGATGATCAGAACTTGGCCTTCTGGCTTTTATTGTAACCTTCCTTTTATACCATTTTCCAACATTAAACAGAATAAAGATGGCTAAAATGGCGAGTGCTGAAAACCAAACAATATATGATTGTCCGTAAGGCACAATAATAAGCGCTGCTAAAAGCGGACCAATAGAGCTACCGAAATTACCACCCAATTGAAAAACAGACTGTGCCATTCCACGACGCCCACCTGAGGCCATATGTGCAACGCGTGAAGCTTCAGGATGAAAAATGGAGGAGCCAACACCAACTAGGCCGACCGAGAAAATCAGAAATTCAAAACTAGGGGCTATGGAGAGTAAAATCAGACCAACAAGGGTAAATCCCATGCCAATGGCCAATGAAAATGGTTGAGGTTTACGATCGGTATAAAATCCGACAAAAGGTTGGAAAATGGAGGCTGCAAGCTGAAAAGTTAAGGTAATGAGTCCGATTTGCGCAAAATTAAGTTTAAAAGAATCCTTTACAATGGGGTAAATAGCTGGAATGATGGACTGTAATGTATCATTTAACAAATGTGATAGACTGATTGCAATCAGAATCGGGTAAACTGCCTTTCCAGCTTTCATTGAGCTATTCTTTAAGAATCTTTAGCTTGACCTGCATTTCATTTAACATTTCCTTGCTCTAAAATTACTTCCTTAGCAAGGTTTACAATTGATGATTATTTGATTGAATCACTAGCAGGTTTTTCAGCAGAGGTACTTGTTAAAGGCGCACCTACTGGAAGGTCGCAACGATGACCAGGTTGACCGTGTGCAGGATTAAGCGTTAAACCGGCAGGTGCCGCTTGTTGAGTAGTAGCAACTGGAATTGTTGTGGGGGTTTGGGTACTAGCATTACCCGTTAATGGTGCTCCTACCGGAAGTTCGCATCGGTGACCTGGTTGACCATGTGCAGGATTTAGCGTGGGACTATCCGTAGTGCTTGTAGCAGCACTGCCTGTACGAGCCGCATCGGCTGGCATTTGAGGGGTTCCCTGACTAGAAAATGAAGTTTGACCCTCATTTTTTCGTTCACTCACCATTAATCCAATAATGGTAGCACCAGCAAGTACAACTGCACCAACAATCACGATAGTTCTCATAATATAGCTTTTAATAGATAAGCGAAATACAAAAATACAAAAATTTTAAATAATTAACCTTTGTGATAAAGAAGCGGAATTGAAAATTCATTACTAGCTTAGCGACTTAATTAATGGGTATTGAGGTATTTTGTTCATATCGGGTATAAAGGAAGCAATTACTTCGGCTGGCAAAGGCAGCCCGACAAGATTAGCGTACAAGAAATAATCGAAAAAAGTCTCAGTAAAATTTTTAAAAGGCCCATAATAATTTATGGATGCGGACGTACGGATGCAGGTGTTCATGCCAGCCAGTATTTTTTCCACATGGATATTGAAAAAGCATGGAACTTTGATCTATTTTTTCGGCTCAACCGCATCCTTCCAGATGATATTGCACTCTTTGATCTGATTCCAGTGGAGGGTGAACCTCATGCGCGATTTGATGCAATTCAAAGAACATACGACTTTTTCATCCATACCTACAAAGACCCCTTTTTAAGTCAAAGTAGCTCACTTTATTTAAGGCAGGGATTTGATTTACAGCAAATGAGGAAAGCAATTGACCTGCTCCCCAAATATGAGGATTACCGAGCCTTTTGTAAATCGCCAGATAAAAATGAACACACCATTTGCCATGTCTCTTCAGCTCAGCTTTTTGTTAATAAAAACGGAGATAGAGTTCGCTTCAGCATTTCATCAAACCGGTTTTTAAGCCGAATGATTCGGATTATTGCACGTAAATTAATTGAAATTGGAGATGGTACACTCAGTGTGGATGAGTTTGAAAGTCACCTGATAACAAGAAATATACCCGCTAAAATATTGCCAGCTCACCCTCAGGGACTCTTCCTTTCAAAAGTTAAGTACCCCTTTATAGACATAGAGCCGAAAGCAAAATTCTTACATGCAGAAGATAGCGGGTATTGGACTGAAATAATTACACACCCCTAGTTTTACCATCAACTTACATAAAATCAATTTTTTGTTCTTATAATTTTTTACAAAACCCATCTACAATCAAATATATTCGAATATAATTTTTAACCTAAAATCACATGAAAAAAATACTCTTTTTATTAACTACTGCGGTATCGGTTCTGTTTTTTGAAAATAGCTCTGCACAACTTAAAATGCCACAATCGAGTAGCTCTCAAACAATTATTCAGGAATTCGGATTAGGTAGGGTAACTGTCAAATACTCCCGCCCGAATATTAAAGGAAGAAGTGTAGAAAAAGATTTGGCGCCTTTCGGAGAAGTTTGGCGTACAGGAGCAAATGATGCAACAGTTATCACATTTACGGATGCGGTTAACTTAGAAGGAAATGCTATTGCAGCGGGTGAATATGCTATTTTTACAATCCCTGGAAAGAATGAATGGACAATCATCCTAAATAAAGAAACCAAGCAATGGGGCTCTTATCAGTATAAACAAACAGAAGATGTTATACGATTTAATGTGAAGCCCATTAAAGTGAATGAGAAATCAGAAACTTTCAGTATTCGGTTCAGCAATGTAATGCCTTCAAGCGCTAATCTTGATTTAGTTTGGGATGATTTTAAAATATCCGTAAAAATGACTACTGATGTTGATGCAAAAGTGATGGCTAGTATTGATGAGGCAATGAAAACGG
>JBIHZP010000248.1:0-2967 GCA_044231315.1 Daejeonella sp.
CAATAATTCAATGAACAAGGTTAAGCCATTACCATAAGCTGTCTCGATTGTAGAAATGCCCGATTTTTTAGTCGCAATTTGTTTTTTAATTAGCCTATCCACCGACTCTTGAATTTCTAAGTTTTCAAATTCTTCCAGCGTATCCATGCCATTGTATTGAAAGCAATATCCTTTTTTGATGCCAGCAAGTTCTTTTCTTAGTTCAGTAATTGTAATTAAGGTATGAGTTTCTCTATTTGTTTTTAGGCATTTTTTTAAGAGTTCAACAGGGTTATTAGGATCAGTAAAATCTAGCGGACAAAACAATACATCGATTATTCCATTGCAGCCTAATCCCACTCCAATTTGATGTGGATCATCTTCACTCGTATCATAAGTGATTAGGGAGGCTTCAGATTTATTTATTGCCAATCGAGCTCGTTTAAGAGCATCGCCTTCTAAGCAACCTCCACTGATGCCACCAATCCAGTTTCCATCATCTAAAACAAGCATTCGTGCGCCTGAACGGCGATAGGAAGAACCTTCTACACGCACCACCACAGCCAGGGCTGCCCGAGTTTGTGTTTGATCTATCTTATCATACGCTGCAATGATGGCTTTAATTTCTTTCATACTGAGCTTTAAAGCTAGTCAAAATAATAAATGTCTTATAAAGAATTTGAATTGTTTAAGATTTATAAAATAGTTAGTGGAATTTTTATTTGATGCCTCCTAATTCATTCTTGCGAAATGAAACAGCAATTGCTCTTTATTGTTAAATAATATAAAATGAGATCTAGGTCATTTTTTGAGCACAAATAATAGTATAGATTTGAGAAAATGGTATTTATGAAGCATCAGATTTTTTTAGTATTTCTAGTTTTACTTTATTCTTGTCAGACGCCAGATGCAACCATCAAACCTGTAATTAAAGCAGTGTCACAATCGGTTTATGCTTCAGGAATTATTAAAAGTCAGAATCAATATCAAGCTTACGCAACAGTTAGTGGAATTATTGAGGAAATTTATGTCGCTGAGGGTGATTCAGTAAAAGTGGGTCAGCCAATTCTTCGAATATCAAATGAAGTTCAGCAATTGAACCTCGAAAATGCACGACTTAATGCTGATTTTAATAATCTTTCTGCCAATCAGGGAAAGTTAAATGAGGCCGTTGCATCCATAGATTTTTTGAGAAATAAAATGAAAAATGATTCCTTATTGTTTTTCAGACAGAAAAAACTGTGGGACCAAAGTATTGGGACTAAAGTGGAGTTGGAACAGCGTGAGCTTGTGTTTCAGAATTCAAAAAATGCCTATGGTTCCGCTTTACTTAGATATAATGATCTAAAACGTCAATTGAATTTCGCTTCAAACCAGGCTCAGAAAAACCTCAATATTTCACAGAGTTTGGCACAAGATTTTATCCTGAAAAGCCAGATGAATGGACTGGTGTATAATTTAACAAAATCAAAGGGCGAATTGGTTAATCCCCAAACTCCTTTAGCTACAATTGGTTCTTCTAATCAATTTATTTTAGAAATGCAGGTAGATGAGTATGATATTTTGTTGCTTAAAAAGGGACTTGAAGTCGTTGTGAAACTGGATAGTTATAAAGATCAAGTGTTTGAGGCTAAAGTTACCCGCATTAATCCTTTGATGGATGAACGAAGCAAGACCTTTTTGGTGGAGGCTGAATTTATTGAAATTCCAGCTAGAATATTTCCAAATATTTCTTTTGAAGCGAGCATTTTAATAAAGTCGAAAGAAAAAGCCTTGCTTATTCCCAGGAATTGCCTTTTGAATGATTCAAGCGTTGTGAAGGCAAATGGTGATACAGTTAAAGTTAAAACAGGCTTAAGGGATTATCAAATGATTGAGATTATATCTGGAATTAGTATTAATGATGAACTAAAAAAGCCTTAATAATGAATTTTAAGCTATTGGTAAGTATTTCTGGTTCATTATTAGTTGCAAGGTTGAAGCAAACAATTGTGGCTGGTGTTGGGGTTACGTTTAGTATTGCCATGTTCATTACCTTGCTTAGCTTTATGTCGGGCTTGAATGATCTTCTTGATGGCCTAATAATCAACCGCACTCCCCATATTCGTTTGTACAATGAAATTAGGCCTTCTGATTTGCAGCCGATAGATTTATCAGAAAGGTATAAATCGCATCATAATTTTATCAGTTCGATAAAGCCTAAAAATGAGCGACTTCAAATTTATAATAACGGGGCAATTATGGATTTTTTAAGGTCGGATTCACGAGTTTCGGGTATAGCACCCAAAATCACCACTCAGGTTTTTTATAATATTGGAGCAATTGATCTTACTGGTGTCATAAATGGGATAGATGTAGAAGCAGAAAATAAGCTGTTTTTATTTCAAGATTACGTGACTGATGGGAACTATATTGATTTAAAAAATATGCCCAACAGCATTATTCTGGGAAAGGGCTTGGCAGATAAAATGCTTGCCAATTTAGGAGATATTATTCAGGTCACCACATCCAAAGGCGAGCGTATCAAGCTAAAGGTGGTAGGGTTTTTCCAGTCGGGGTTGCAGGATATTGATAATGCACAAAGTTATGCCTCAATTAGTACAACTCAGAAGCTTTTGGGTGAGTCGGGTTCCTACATAACAGATATTCAAATTAAGCTGAAGGATATTACTCTGGCACCAGTATTAGCAAAGGAATACCAAAATTTGTTTGATGTAGAGGCCATTGACATACAGACTGCAAATTCACAATTTGAAACTGGAAGTTCCGTGCGAACGTTAATATCTTATTCGGTTGGCATCACCTTGTTGATTGTTGCGGGATTCGGTATTTACAACATTCTCAATATGATGATTTATGAGAAAATGGATTCAATCGCTATTTTAAAGGCCACCGGCTTTTCGGGCAAGGATGTAAACCGAATTTTTATTGGTATTGCCTTAACCATAGGCATTTTGGGGGGTGCTTTAGGCTTGCTTTTGGGCCTTG
>JBIHZP010000249.1:0-2962 GCA_044231315.1 Daejeonella sp.
ATCAGCTTTTGTACTCGGAGCGGGAATCGAACCCGCACGACCTTTAAGGGTCACAGGATTTTAAGTCCTGCGTGTCTACCAGTTCCACCATCCGAGCGTGGATTATTCTATTTCAAACAAAAATTCCCTCTGTGAGGAGGGATTTTTTAATTGGAGCGAAAGACGAGATTCGAACTCGCGACCCCGACCTTGGCAAGGTCGTGCTCTACCAACTGAGCTACTTTCGCGTTTTGGTGAGTGCAAATATATGCAGAAAAGCTATTCTAACAAGTATTTTTTATTTTTTTTATTATTATTCGTCTAACTTATTGCTAATCAGCAGGTCAGAGATTAAGTCGAGCTCAAATCCTTTGCCAGAAGCATAACGACTCAGTAGATATCGATGCTTGAAGGGATCGGTTTCAGTAATAGTCCTTGCTTTTTTTTCTAAAATTCTTTTTAGCATCAGCAAATAATCTTCATCATTAATGGCTTGAAGTGATTTCTTAATTAATTGATCAGGAATACGCTTTAATTTTAAGGCTTGTTTGATTTTTATCTTTCCCCAGCCTTTTATTCTGAACTTCCCCAAAGTATAAGCCAAAGCAAAGCGTTCCTCATTCAAAAAATTTGATTCAATCAATTCACATATAATCTCTTCGACATCTTTCTGATATAACCCCCATTCATACAGTTTATTACGTATTTCATACTGTGATCTCTCTTGATAGGCACAGTAACTTTCTGCCTTTACTTTAGCCTGTTGCCTGCTAAATATTTTCGGTTTTAATTGTTCATTTTCCAAAGCATTGAAATATCGTAAATATTTGACAAGATTTCTTAAATTTTATTGAAATTTACATCATGAATCATCTGCTATACAAGCCGGAAGAAATAACCTTGATTTTGAATGCCCAAGCCTTCATTACGCAGAAGCAATTTATTATCAGAACATTACTCACGGATAGTCGAAAATTGAACGACCCAGTCCACGGTTTATTTTTTGCCCTTAAAATTCGTAGAGATGGCCATACATTTATTCCAGATGTTTACAAGCAAGGTGTTCGTAATTTCGTAATATCCGATGCTAACTTCCCTTTTGAAAAATATCCAGAAGCAAATTTCTTCCTTGTTGAAGACACATTAAAAGCGCTTCAAGTTCTAGCAAGGGCACATCGCCTTAAGTTTAATTATCCGGTAATTGGCATAACTGGTAGCAATGGCAAAACTATTGTGAAAGAGTGGCTTTATCAACTCCTTTCACCAGAAAAAAATATAGTTCGAAGTCCCAAAAGTTTTAATTCCCAGATTGGTGTACCTATTTCTGTCTGGGACATGACTCAAGAGAATAATCTAGCAATTTTTGAAGCTGGAATTTCTCAAGCTGGAGAGATGGAGAACCTTGCCAACATCATTCATCCAACAATTGGGATATTAACTAATATAGGGGAGGCTCACCATTCTGGTTTTGACTCTCTTGAAGATAAAATAAAGGAGAAATTAAAGCTTTTTGATTCGGTAGATCTCTTTATCTATTCTCCAAAATACCTTGCTCCATTTAGGGATGTATTGCCAGGGAAAACCAAATTTAGCTGGAGCTTCAATGAAAATGCCGACCTGCAAGTATTTAAAGTTGAATTAATTGAGAATAACTCTCATCGTTTACAGGCTTTATATTTAGGTCAAGAAATTGAGGTTGTAATTCCATTTAAAGATCAAGCATCTGTAGAAAATGCTGTAATTTGTTGGGCTACTATGCTGGCTTTAAATTATAATACTGAGGTAATAAGTAGAAGGCTAGAAATGTTAAGTCCTATAGGAATGCGCCTCGAGTTAAAAAATGGTATTAATAATTGCTCCATCATTGATGATTCTTATAGCCTAGATCTTTCCTCACTGGCAATAGCTTTGGATTTTTTAAAGCAGCAAAATCAACACACACGTCGTACCTTAATTCTTTCAGACATTCCAGGAGAGGAGTCCAAATTGATTTATGATAAAATCAGCAATTTAATTATCGATAAATCTGTTGATAGGCTTATTGCTGTTGGCGAGAAAATTGGTAAATATGCGGTTCATTTTCCTTGTGAGGTTGAATTATTTAAAAATACTGCCCAACTTATTGAATTTTTCCCATCCATAAAGTTTCAAAATGAAACTATTCTTTTAAAGGGTGCTAGAGCATTTGAATTTGAAAATATTAGTCGTCTATTGACGCAAAAAGTCCATGAAACTGTTCTTGAAATAAATTTAAATGCCTTAGAGTATAATCTTAACTATTACAAGTCCAAATTAGGCTCAGGTACCAAGATAATGGCCATGGTAAAGGCTTTTTCTTATGGAAGTGGGAGCTTTGAAATTGCCAATTTGTTAGAGTTTAATCAGGTTGATTATTTGGCTGTAGCCTATGCAGATGAAGGTGTTTCTCTTAGAATGGCAGGTACTAGTTTGCCAATCATGGTAATGAGTCCCGATTTAATGGCTTTCGATACCATAATCAAACATGCATTAGAACCTGAGATTTATTCGATTCGCATTTTAAATGATTTTGCCGATGTTTTAAAGAATAAAGGTCTAAGTGCTTATCCCATTCATATTAAACTTGATACGGGCATGCACCGACTTGGTTTTATGGAGCAGGACTTAGATCAATTACTCCTATTTTTGGAGGATACTAAGCTCATGCAAGTAAAGAGTGTTTTTTCGCATTTGGTAGCTAGTGAAAATTCTGAACATGATATTTTTACAAGAGATCAGATTAAACTATTTACTAATTTATCGGATAGAATTAGTCAAGTTATTAATTATCCGTTTTTACGTCATCTAGCAAATTCATCAGGTATAAGTCGCTGGCCGGAAGCACAATTCGAAATGGTGCGACTTGGAATTGGTTTATATGGGATAGATTCGGCATTAACTGAAAATTCTCCGCTACAAACCGTAACTTCGCTGAAAACCAGTATTACTCAAATCAAACAGATTC
>JBIHZP010000250.1:0-2953 GCA_044231315.1 Daejeonella sp.
CTACTTTTAAGTCGTGGATATTGCAAACGGTTCCCGCACCAACATTTAATTGCCCCTTATATTTTTGAGCTGCAAATTTTATAATATCCTCTGCAAAAGGAGTATTCATCGTAATCTCTATAGTTGTCAAACCGGAAGAAAGGTAAAGAGGAAGAATTTTTTCGACGGTATCAAAGCTTAAATTCCTGACAATCCCCACAATGGGAACAGAAGAAAAACTATCCCAAGAGAAGTCTTGATTATTCATAAAAAGAATTATGTTGTGAATTAAATAGCTGTATTTGACCAGCTATTGTAGCTTTATCAATCATTTCTGGCTCTATAAATGTTATATTTTCTTTTTGAAAAATGGTATTAAATGCTAATTTATAATAATCAAATAGGTTTTTGCCACTACATATAAAAAGATGATCAAATTCTTTCTGCTTAAGCTCTCTGACTTCAGTCCCAATTAGCAATCCGCTGAGATAATATAAATTCTCGTTTTTTGAAAATTTATCAAACAACTGGTTGGTACGAACGGTGAACAAATTATGTAAAACTGAAGATCTACCGGAAACCTCAATTCCACGCAAAAAAGCCTCAATTTCAGACTGATCAGTCATTTGGGATGTTAATTCGCTAAGAACAGAATCTTTCAGGATACTATGTTTTTTAACAATATTAAACAATTCACCAGTCATATAAGTCTGAAAATCAGCAATAAATCCATTCTGAACGAAAATGTGTTTGGAGTGAGTTCCGGGGAAAACAAAAACTAGGTTTAGTGATTCTTCAATTGAGATCTCATTTAACTTAATGAGTCCGATGAGTTGTGCTTCCTCCCCACGCATCACATCTTCCTCACTTTTCACTCCTGAAACAAGCAGCAGGGAGCCCGATCCATTAAAATTTTTAAACATTCTAAAGGAAGTATTTTTACCACTAGTGTCGAAAGGAATGCATGCATAGGGCAATTCTTCCATTCCTAGTGATGATGAAGCCATCCCAGAAACGATTAGAGGAATATGATCTAGTTTAAAAGATGAACTTATAGCTAGATCTTGTATAGCTAACTTTAAAAAATCGGCATAAAAGTCGAAACGATCTTGTATATTTTGTTCTTTCCAGGCCTTAAATAATGATGCCACGCCAGTTGAGGAAAGAAATTCAGCTATAATTTTATAATCTTGAATCGCAACGAGCCTTAATCTGAATGAGGATGTTCCCCAATCACAACATAAAATATATTTTTCAGATGAAATTTGACTCACCATACAAATTTACTTATTGACTCTTGTTTTATAGATTGCTTTCAAATTACCGGAAATCAAATCATATTCTGTGAATTTACAGTATAAAATATCTTTTGCACCGGTTCTTTCGCGATCAAATACAACGTGAATAGTACCATCCATAGTTTGATCAGCATCTGGATAAGACACATTTTCACGCGCATCAAGCAATAATTTATATGGCCATGTTTTCCCTCCATCTTTTGATAAAAAAGCAGTCATTTTATTGCGAGTACTGCTATTATTAGCTATTAATATTAGATTACCAGAAGAGAGTTTACCTAAATAAAATCGACTAGATGTAGTAGGACCTGTTGTGGTTAAGGCTTTTATTGGAGTCCACGATTTACCGAAATCATAGCTATTGGTATAATAAATCCCTTGGGTTGTTCTAAGCATGGCCAATAAATCTCCAGAATTAGAAATTTGGACCAATTGGGGTTCATCATGAATACGTAACTCTTCATCAATAGGAATAGAACTATATAATTGAAATTGATTTTTACCTGATTGTGTATCATAAATAAATACCCCCTTTTTCGGAAAAGGTTTATTAGAAAGGGTGTTTGGAAGTGGCTTATCAATATAAACTGGAAAAAGAATTTTGTTTTTCGTAGGTAAATAAAGAGGTTTATTGCTCATTACACCATCGGTAAGTCGCACAGGTTTGGAAGCAGTCATTTTCTCTCCATTCCAAGCCATTTGTAGGGAATTAACTCCACCAAATCCGTCCCAGATTAAATTATCTTTTGCGCTACCATAAAATAAGCGTATTGTTCCTTGATTATCTCTCCATAGCATTGGATCAAAGAAACGATGAGATTGATTTTTTGGATAAACTACAAGCCGATCATTTAACCAGTTTTTACCGCTATCTAAACTAAGAGAAAGGGTAACATAATTACCTGGACCTGGCGCTGGTCCTCCTGAATACCATGCTACAAAAACTTGCTTTCCATCAGCACTAGCTGCAATTGTTGGAACTTGCTCAAAGTTTCTATTTTTAATTCGGAAATCATCCGGATTTGAAATCAATTCGAAAACAGTTGACTCTTTTTCTGAATTAGAAAGCGTGGATTTAGAACTTTTTATTGAGCTACATCCTATTAACAAAAAAGGAGCTAGTAGCGTGAAAGCTAGATGGATAAAGGACTTGATTTTCAATTGCAATTAGTATTTATAACAAAAAGAGTTAAACCTCTCTAACGAGAAGTTTAACTAAGTGAATAATTTAAATCGAAGCTTTAGCAAGTTCTTCTTGAATCCTCTTCGCAACAATTTTATCTTCTCCTTTTTTAAGCATGAAAACAGTAATGTTTATTGAATCTGGTCCAGTCATAACTTCTATCGAGGGACTTCCATCCTGAAGGTTTTTAAGCAAGTCTTTAGGAGTAATTTTCACTTTAGACTGATCCCATGAAATTTTAATTGCTGGAGTATGGTTAGCTACTGGTGGAACAAAAATCTCTGTATTTACACTAGGGACTTTATTTGCCGCATTTACAATGGTAGCAACTCGCTCTTCCCACATTTTCCATTCGGCTGCATGATCCGTATTGATGTATTTCTCAAGAGCTACGTACATCCCTAGAATCTCCTCCTTATTAACCTTCATACCGCGACCGATATTTCCGCCACTTGGTGGAGCGCTTAATCTAGCAGCTGCAATAAGATCCTTT
>JBIHZP010000251.1:0-2951 GCA_044231315.1 Daejeonella sp.
TATTTTACTAACACTAGGCATTGTAAACGGTCAAACTCCGAAGGAGAGAAAAAAAGTATTATTTGAAGATACTGAGCTCATCTACACTGTAACAGAAAAAAATGAAAAAAATGGTCCTGTATTCATTAAAGACAGTAAAAAAGATAAAACCTTTTTAAAAGGTCTTAATGCTCAAGATAAGCCATCCGGTAAGTGGTATTTCTATAATGAGGATGGAACCTTAGAGAGTCATTATAATTTTGATTTGAACAAATTGCTCTACATTGATACTGCATATCTGAAAAAGATAGATGTAAAGATCTTAGACAAAGATCCTGAAATAGTACAAAATGCATCAATACCAACATTATTATATCCGTCCCATTTATTGCTGAAATTAATATCAAATGATGTACAAATATCAGATGCGGACTTCGGTGGGAAAAACCAACTTCCAATAAAATTGACGGTAATAATTTCAGACAATGGTGACACAGAATACTATGTAGAATATGCTGTAGGAAATCTATTTACGAAAAAAAAGGTGGTATTAACTACAAAGTTTTTGGATAATATTTGGATCCCATCACATTATAAAAATAAGAATATAAAATCAAGCTTTACAATAAACACATCCATTAACAGTGACTATAAAGCTGGTCACAGAAAATTTAATTGGACTTATTAAAAAGAAGACCTTTCATCTTTTCTAATAACTTTTAAAATACTAGTAAAGTCAAAAAAACAAAAAGCCCAACATGTAATACATGTTGGGCTTTTTGGTAAATCAATGGATATTAACGCGAGCGTAAATAAACAAATTTTTCTTCAAAAGTTCTTCCACCATTTCCTTGCTTCCAGAAAACAGTCATAGTCTTAGTAGCTGGATCCCACTTACTACGAGTATCCTGTGGAGTTTGAACTCCTAATGAAGGACATGTAACAGTTACAGCGTTTGTTAATGGATTAACAGTATAAGAAACCGCATTACTATAGGTATCTAGTAATCCCGGCGACATACGAACAGTTGTAGCATCAACAGTAATTAAATCAGTAGTTGAGTTTTTATTAGGAACTAATGACGTGATTGCAGATGTGGTATAAGTAAATACCCCATCATAAGCATTCTTTGCACCAACATTTAATAAGATTACGTTAAAATTACCACTTACTGTACCAGAAGAAGCTGAAACAATCTTTAAAGGTAAAACAGTTGGTTTCGTTAAATCGAACTTATCAGTAAAAAATTTCACTTCAAAGCTTGCCTTCTTTTGTCCCTTAGCTATAGTTAAATCCAAATTACCTAAAGAATAAGCAGTAGGATCTAACAGAACAAAAGATGTAGTCTGCTCTGTATTGTACTTGGTTATTGAAGCTACATCACCCAAGCCAACTTTTACCTTAATATCTTCAGGTGCACCAGAAGCTGGACCTGAATAATTAACCGTTACGGTTAAGGTAGTTGGTGTTGCAGAGATTGGATAACTGTGAATATACAATGGAATAGAACTACCATGTCTTGCAATTTCTGCGGTATTTTCAAATTCAATTACATTGATTCCTTTTGTTGGATCTAGTACAACACTATCATCCTTTAAGCAAGAACTAAGTAAGGTTGTAGCTACCAGTACTGCTAAGGTTTTATTTATAAAATTTTTCATTTTCATATTAATTTAAGTCCCAAAATATTAATGAAGTAAACTTATTGATACCTGCAGGTGCATTAGTAGGATTTAAGTTATACTCAGCTTGTGGATAAAGTACTCTTGATGGCAATTTGTCAGCACGAGTGGAAATCGACTTCAAGGATGCAAATGTTTTAAGAGGATCTGCAGAACCATTTACAATTGTAGGGTAAGTGGTACGTCTAAACTCATTAAAGCACTCATCATTTGCAATCATATTTAAAGCAACATACTTTTGGGTAATAATAGCTTCAATTTTTTGATCTAAAGTAGTGGCTAAAGAAAAGTTAGCTAAGGGACTTCCAATATTTTCGGTTAAATAAGCGTCCACATCAGCAGTCACATTTTTTGCAGGATCAACAGTATTAGCTACAGTTTTATACAAATAGGTAAATGATTGCTTAATGCCCTCTTTGAAAGCAGTTTCAGCATTTCCTGTTAAATAGCCACGTGCATAAGCCTCAGCTAATAAGAAATTAGATTCTGTAGCTAACAAAACTGGCGTTCCTTGTGTAGGACCTTTTGCAATACCCAATACATCAGTTGCGTTATTGCCAGTAATCCAAGCAGAACCTGCGGACGATGCGGGTGGTACACCTGCAGACTCATCACCTAATTGGTTAATAATACTTGAAGGAAAACCTCTGTAAATTACAGCTCCTCTGAAATTATCACTCAATTTAGCACCAGTATAAAAACTGTAGATCCATTTTGTTGGAATTCTACTTGTAGTTGTATTTGTACCATTAGACGCAAAACCAATTGAATTATAAACAGGATTAGGTCTTTCAGTCTTAATATAACCAGGGTTTACGATTGCGTCTGCAGTTAAAAAACCAATGGTAGTGTTTATGCCAGAAAGAGCCGTTTTTGCTTCAGTAGCAAAAGCAGGCACACCTGCCATTTTAATCAACATACGAAGCTTTACTGTATTAGCAAACTTTTTCCAAAGGTTCATATCTCCCTTAAATAACGGATCAGCACTTGCTGATAATTTATTCGTTGAAGCTACCGCCTGTGCTGCAGTAATATCAGCCATTGCTTTGTTTAATTCAGCAATACAAGCTTTGTAAATATCTGGTCCTTTATCGTATTTAGGCTGCAAACTTAAAGCTCCTTTAAGCGCATCTGAATAAGGTAGGTCATTGTACTGATTAACTAAACGCTCAAAAGCAAAAGACTTCATGATACGTGCAATACCAGTTGAATAAGCTTCAGAAGGAGTGGATTTTGTTTCATTGATTACGTATTCAAAATCGTTCACGTTATCATATGTAGAAGTCCATA
>JBIHZP010000252.1:0-2943 GCA_044231315.1 Daejeonella sp.
TAGATTTGATTTAGCGGTTCGAACCAGATTATTATTAATTGTTATTATCTAAAAAAAGGATTATGGAAATTAAAGAATTAACAAAAGCCGAAGAGCAGATCATGCAGGCTTTATGGGATCTTGAAAAGGCTTTCGTAAAAGATGTAGTTGATTTGCTGCCTGAGCCCAAACCTGCATATAATACGGTATCCACGATTATACGTATTCTAGAATCTAAAGGATTTATTGACCATGAGGCCTTCGGAAAAAGCCATCGCTATTTCCCTCTAATTAGTATTGAGGAGTATAAAAGCTTTGCTACAGAAAAACTTCTAAGTGGCTATTTCGAAAACTCGGTTGAAAACATGTTTTCTTTCTTCGTTAAGGAGAAAAAACTCAACCTTAAGGAAGCTGATGAGATACTGAAATTGATTGATAAACTTAAGAACAGATGATATGAATATCTTGAATTATCTTTTACAGACAAACCTGTATTTAGTCCTATTCATAGGATTTTATACAATATTCTTAAGAAATGAAACCTATTTTAAACAAAATAGAATATTTCTGAATGGGAGTATCATTTTATCATTTACCATTCCCTTTCTCAACTCACCGTGGTTTAATGATTTGTTTCTAACAAATAAGATTAGAGAATCAGCTATTGTACCTGCAAACTTCATCTTTGAAACGATTGTAGTTGAAGATGTGGAAAAATCAACTACTTGGGCAATGTCAGACTTAATTTTAATACTTTATCTGATTGGTTTAACATTTTTCTTTTTAAGATTCATTTTTAGACTTTTAATGCTTAAATCGAAGCTAAAAGAAGAAAAAGGTTCGGCATTTTCATTTTTCAATAAACTGATTGTCGACAAAACCCTACCCGGCTCTGATACTATTATTAATCATGAAAGAGTACATATCAGGGAATTACATTCTATAGATATCATTTTGGCTGAACTATCAAGTATTATTAACTGGTTTAATCCGATTATATACTTGTATAAAAAGGAAATCATGCAAATCCATGAATTTATTGCAGATGAAGAAGCTGCAAAGCACATGGAATGTAAATCACAATATGCCATGCTTTTATTTAATAATGCTTTGGGAATTAATCCAAATAATTTAACCAATAATTTTTTCAATCATTCAATTTTAAAAAGACGAATTAAGATGCTTAACAAAACTAAATCAAGCAAAACAGGCCTTTGGAAATATGGTCTTTCAGCACCACTTTTTGTCCTTATGTTAATTTTCTCAGCTGCAAGTGTGGCAAAACAGAAAACAGACTTATTAGCGAAGGCCGAGGAGCTACTTATGCCATTGGTTTCAAAAGAGATTTTGGCAAAAGATTCTGTAAAGAATTCAAAAGAAATAACAAAAATTAAGTCATCTGTTACCGATGAAAAGTCGAATTCAATCAATTCTAATGAAGATTTGCAAAAAAATGATTTCAACACCCTTAGGAAGCATTTACAAAGAAATCTTCGTTATCCAAGTTCCGCCAGAGAAAATAATATCATTGGTTATGCGATCGCATCTTTCAAGGTGCAGAGCGGAAAAATCTCAAATGTAAAAATAACAAAAGGTTTACAAAATGATATCGATTTGGAAGTACTCCGCTCTTTAGATCTTTTCAAGGAGTCTGTAGAGGCTAAAGACGATGAGTATTCAATGGCATTTGCATTTCAATTATTAGGTATAGAATCCAATCTTATACCACCACCGCCACCTGGCAAAACTGGAAATACCTATTTCCTAGGAACAGTTACAGTTACAGGTTATGTTCAAACAAAAAACACAGAAAAGGATGTGGTTAAATCACCTCCAGCGCCTCCAACACCTCCAACACCAGTGATTATATCCCCTCCAACACCTCCAACACCAGCGGTAGACTTAGGCGTTGTGGATGTTTTACCTCAGTTTCCCGGTGGCATGAAAGGCTGGGGAGAATACCTTCAATCAGCACTTAAGTATCCGGATGAAGCAAAGAAAAACAAAATAACCGGTAGAGTATTTTTAAGTTTTATAGTTCTAAAAAACGGCAGCATAACTGATATTAAAGTCCTAAGGGGTATTGGTGGAGGCGCTGATGAGGAAGCGATAAGGGTAGTAAAAGAAAGTCCGAAATGGAAACCAGGTATATTAAAGGGAGAGCCGGTAAATGTTGCCTATACCATGCCAATATTTTTTCAGCTTGCTTCAAAAGCTGTGGGAGAAAAAACCAATTAGGTTGAAAAGTATTTTTTAAATTATGAGTTGGTGTAAATTGGTCATCCAAGGCACCAGCTCATGTTTGTTTATTTTGCAAGGTATTTATTCTCAACTAATATCTAATAACTAAAAACGGTCAATTGATAACCGATAACTCTCAACTGACAACTCTCAACTGATAACCGACAACTCTCAACTGACAACCTCTTCAAATCAACCTATCCTTCACCACCAGCGTACCAGCAACTAAATCATGCAAACATTGCTGTCGTTTAGTGAAGAATCCAATCAAATAGCCTAAGCCAAGAGTTCCCGTACTGAGTATTTTACTAAGGTTTCTAATTAATGAGCGACTAAATGTTATAGGATTCCCCTTCTCATCACTTACCTTCAGCCCCAATAAAACCTTAGCCCAAGTGCCTTGCCGAGGTGAAGCTTCCATTACAACACTATAGAATAATTTTACGATAGGAATTATTGCTAATCCAGCAAGGGCAACCCTGATTTTCAACTCCCTTTCCTCAATAAACAAGACGATAATGAGAGCAATAACGCAATAAATAGCGAAAATGATGAAATAGTCAATAATTACAGCCAGAAGCCGCACATCAAGGCCAGCAAAATATTGGGGCAACATAATTTGAGGTTTTATGCCCAGAAAATCGCATAATTCAGGTATCTCATGAGCTTCTTTATAATCGTCCATTTCCTCTGTTTTAACAAAGGTGCCAGCTTTTATATTCA
>JBIHZP010000253.1:0-2938 GCA_044231315.1 Daejeonella sp.
CGCTTGTCAGCGGACATTCAGGTGTAGGAAAATCAACGCTGATCAATGCACTAATGCCAGGAAAAGAGCTTAAAACAGGCGAAATATCCGACTGGAGCGATAAAGGAAAACACACCACTACCTTCGCAGAAATGTTCCAATTACCTTTCGGTGGGTACTTAATTGATACCCCCGGAATTCGTGAATTGGGTGTTTTCGACATTGAAAAACAAGAGCTGGGAAGATTATTCCCAGAGATTAGAAAATTGATGAGCCATTGCCGTTTCCATAACTGCCGTCATATTAATGAACCGGGATGTGCAGTGTTGAATGCTCTTGAAAAGGGGCAATTAGAATCTTCACGATACGATAGCTACCTGAGTATATACAATGATAATAATACGAGAGGATGAGAGCGGTAATACAACGTGTTAAACATGCTTCCTGCACCGTAAATAATGAAATAACAGGCCAAATTAATCATGGATTTATGGTTCTGCTAGGCATTGAAGACAATGATACGGATGAGGATCTAATCTGGTTGGCTCAAAAAATTGCCAATATGCGTGTCTTCTCGGATGAGAATGGTTTAATGAATAAAGCACTGGCAGACGTGCATGGAAATATTCTGCTTGTGAGTCAATTTACGCTCTTTGCAGCAACAAAAAAGGGCAACCGACCAGGTTTTACCCGTTCAGCGAGACCTCAATACGCTATTCCTTTGTATGAAAAAATGATTGTAGAATTAGCTAAACTTACCGAAACAAAAATACAGACCGGCGTATTCGGTGCCGATATGCAAATCAGTCTCGTGAATGATGGCCCCGTTACCATTATTATCGATACCAAAGCCAAAGAATAAAAGCGATTAACATGACCCTAGAAGAAGCACAAAAAACTGTAGATCAGTGGATTAACACAACTGGTGTTCGTTATTTTAACGAATTAACCAATACCGCTATCCTTATGGAGGAAGTTGGGGAAGTTGCTCGAATCATGGCTAGAAAATATGGCGAACAGTCATTCAAGAAATCTGATGAGGGGCATGACCTTGCAGATGAACTCGCAGATGTATTATTTGTATTAATCTGTCTTGCCAATCAAACTGGGATTGACCTCACTGGAGCTCTTCAAAAAAATCTAGAAAAGAAAAATATCCGGGATGCCGATAGGCATAAAAATAATGAGAAGTTGAAATAGGTTTAAACCATCCTTATCAAACGCTCACCCTCCAAAACAGGTATGCTTTTTGTAATATTCAAATTCAGGCAGAAAGCGATATCCTCTTCAATTCCAAGCTTTTTTAAACGCTCGCTATGTGATGTTTTTTTGAGGTAAAGGCCTAAATCATCTTTAGCCAAATTGTATAGATCTTCCGATGCGATGCCAGCATCATCCAAAATATAATCTTCATTTTTCAAATGATGAACAACCCCACCGGCAAAAAGCGTGTCTTCCAAATTAACTTTATCCTTCCAGCCAGAGCACAGAAGCAAAACATCATTAGATTGTGATTTTAGCCAGTTGCATAAAAAAGCAATGTTTAGAAATGAACCGATTACAATCTTACTTGCACTTCGCGACATATTAATGGCATGCGTTCCATTGGTAGTGGTTAACACAATAGTCTTACCATCCACCTTCTCCTGAGTGTAGGAAAAAGGTGAATTCCCAAAATCAAATCCCTCTACAACCTCTCCATTTCGCTCAGCTGCCAATAAAAAATCAGATTCACGATACGATTCACAAGCTTCAACAGTAGCTACAGGAATAATTGAAGTGGCACCATTTTCTATCCCATAACAAATGGAGGAAGTGGCTCTGAAAATATCAATTACAACTACAATGCTATTTGAAATATCGTGTAAATGTAATAGGGCTGGGGTAAGGCAGACTTCGAGGTTACGTTTTTGCATTATTTTGATAATCAATTATTTGAATGGGAATTTTACTACCCTCGCTAATATTTTGTTTTCGCGGATACCAATGTAGATATCAGAACCTTCTTTGGAAAACTCTGTCATAACATAACCCATTCCGATGGCTTTTTGAAGTGTGGGCGACTGTGTACCGGAAGTTACTTTACCAATTACATTCCCTTCTGCATCAAAAATTTCATAGTCGTGACGCGGAATACCTCTTTCGATCATCTCGAACCCAACGAGTTTACGTTCCACTCCACTTTCTTTTTGAGCAGCCAGATTTGTAGAATTCACAAAGTTCTTGCTGAACTTCGTAATCCAGCCAAGACCTGCTTCAAGCGGAGAAGTAGTATCATCAATATCGTTTCCATAAAGGCAGAAACCCATTTCTAAACGTAAGGTATCACGTGCTGCAAGTCCGATAGGCTTGATCCCAACATCTGCTCCAGCTTTAAAAATCTCATTCCAGATATGCTCCGAATGCTCTTTCTCAAAATATAATTCAAAACCACCAGCACCGGTATAGCCTGTTGCTGAGATCAATACATTTTCCACTCCTGCAAAAACGCCCTTTTTAAAAGTATAATATTCCATCGAGGATAAATCCACATCTGTCAAACTTTGAAGTGCTTCTATTGCTTTAGGACCTTGAACCGCCAGTAAAGAGGTACGATCAGAAATATCAATCATTTCTACTCCACCAGTATTGTATTTTGAAATCCAATCCCAATCCTTTTCAATATTAGAGGCATTTACCACCAACATAAAGGTCTTTTCATCGATACGGTATACCAATAAATCATCAACAATTCCGCCATTTTCATTTGGCAAGCAAGAGTATTGAATTTTGCCATCAAAAAGCTTAGAAGCATCATTTGAACAAACACGCTGAATTAAATCAAGCGCACCCTCACCTTTCAGAATAAATTCACCCATGTGACTCACATCAAAAACACCTACCGCCTTACGGACGGTTTCATGTTCGATGTTTATCCCACTATATTGAACTGGCATATTAAATCCTGCAAAAGGAACCA
>JBIHZP010000254.1:0-2936 GCA_044231315.1 Daejeonella sp.
CTTTAAACGAGCATTTTGGCGCCCAGCATTTTTTTTAATTGCAGGATTTAAATGGAAATGCTTAATGAAAAACATTAACATTCGTCTCCTTCAGACTTTAAGAAGGCGCATTCTGTACTAAAAAATGCCTTTACTGTAAAAATCAGACATCATTTTATTACCGCCCACAATAAGGAACGGGTTTATTTGTTTATATATCGTGTAAAAAATGAATTAACTCAAATTGAAAAAAAATAAATCAATATTTAGAGTGTGAGTTCCATAAAGTTGTCCAATTTTACGTTTGTGAACTCATTAATATTTTTTATTTGAAAAAATTATACTCTTTTTAAGAAATGGAACTCAGTCCCAAAAAATGATTGGCAATTCCACAATCTAATTAAATATGATATTTTATTTGTCGATAACAACGTTAATGCTAAGCTTTTTAATTAGCTATAATAATTACAGAGACAATAAAAACAGTCTTCTACTTGCAGGCTACCTTAGTATTCTTTCTATCTATAATATCCTGCACTATTTTTTAAATGAAGAAAAATCAATCCTAGGAATAGTCATATTATTAAGACATTCCTCTCCACTATTTTATACTCCCGGCATATTACTATATTTTTATGTTCGTGGAGTCTTGAAAAATGAATGGAGTCTTTCAAGACATGACCTTTGGCATTTCATCCCAATGCTCATTGGTTTTATAAATATCACACCTTACTTTTTATTGCCATTTGAAGATAAAATACAATATGCCGAGAAATTATTCTCAGCTTCCGATTTTACTATTTTGACAAAATCAACATTGATTTATCCTTTTTATGTAAGTGCAATCATTCGAAGTGTATTGTTTTTTAGTTATGTAGCAGCAAGTGGCGTTTTGCTTTGGAAATACAGTCAATTACCTAAGCGTAAAGATGAACCCTTAAAAAAACAATTCAATTGGCTCATATTTTTAATTGTAAATGCTTTATTATTATGCATTTGCTTCTTCTTCTTAACTTTCAGCTTTTATGTGGATGTCATCGTTGAAAAAGCGGCAATTAATACTAACTTTTTTACAATAATTGCCGGAGTCACATTCTCATTTATACCTACCGTATTGATATTTTTCCCGCAAGTGCTTTACGCCATTAATGATTCTGGATTATTTCAACCGAAAAAAAGGAAGCAAGATAAAAATGCACTTAGCGACAAGGATCTTTATTTATTAGGAGACAGAATTATAGAATACTTTGAAAATGATAAGCCATATTTAGATAAATCATTTAGTTTAGACGATCTAGCCAATCAGTTAGACGTACCTAAACATATATTATACAGCTGTTTAAATACTTGTTTAAACAAAAAATTCACACAATTAAGAACTAGCTTTAGAATTGAAAACGCAAAAAAGTTACTTATGACGGGAGATTTATCCACTAAAACTCTACAATGTATTTGGATGGAATCAGGCTTTTCATCAAAGACAAATTTTTTCACTACGTTCAAGGAAGAAACCGGACTAACTCCAAATGAATTTATTCTGTTGAAAAAAAATAGTTAATAGCCATGGTATATTATTTCTCAATATTAATAATAGCACTTTGTATTATTATGTTCATTTATAATTCAAGGGTGAACCGTAATATCTTGTATTTATTCGGGTTTTTAATTCCGTTAGCTGCTTATGGCATTCATCACCATTTAATATTTTTTAATGAATCGGCTTATAAACTAGCAATTATTAATACTCACGCCATTCCATTATATTATTTAGCAGGCCCCATGCTATATTTTTACATACGGAATACCATAGTCGACTCTAATAAGCTAAGCAAAAAAGACTTAATACACTTTCTGCCTTTTATAATTGGTCTAACATCAATTTTGCCTTATATCTTTAAAAGTTTTGACTATAAAATTGATATTGCACAACAATTTATTAATAATCCCAATAGTATAAAAACTGTACATTCTCATTGGTTTTATCCCAACTATATAAATGTAATTGCCCGCCCCCTCTTATTACTTGTTTATAGCATTGCCTGCCTACTAACTATTTGGCAGTATAAAAAGATGAAAGGAAATGAATCACCGATTGTCCAAAGGGACCAAATCACCAAATGGCTAATTTCTTTATCCATGCTTGCCTTCTTAATTGCTTTACTTTATCTATTCATGACCTATTTATTCTTAAGTACTCAAAACCTAAGGAAAGAAGTATTTAATCAATTGCCAATAGGAGCTTTTACGGGATTTGCCTATGCCGTTATACCTACCATGATTTTTATTTTCCCTAGTATTTTATACGGTATCCCAAGAGTAATACAACAAACCAAAACAAGATATGTATTTGATGAAAATGCCTTCAATAACAAATCAGTAATAGATGGCACTATAAATAATCCATTATCTGAAACCGCCGATAGAATATTAAATTATTTTGAACAAAGTAAATCTTATTTAAATACTAAATTTAGCATCGATACTGTCGCTAAAGAATTAAACATTCCGAAACATCATGTGGGCTATTGTTTCACAAATATTATTAAAATAAAGTTTACAACATTCCGTACAGATTATAGAATTGCGCATGCAAAACGCCTTTTGCTTTCTAGCCAAGTAGATATCTTGACTATGGAAGGCATAGGCTTAGAATCCGGATTTGCCTCAAAATCTAGCTTTTTCTCCGTGTTCAAAGAATCAACAGGTCTCACCCCATTCGATTTTATGAAACAGCATGAAAATCAAGTCGCCTACCGTAGGTACCCGAAAAACTAATCAGAAAGCTTCAATGAACGCGAAGCTCTATAACTTAGTTTGGTAGTACTGAAAAAAAAGATTTGAATGAAAATCCAGACGCCGCATGCCTAACCAACTAACCACCTAACCAACTAACTACTCTTATTGGAGCAAAGAATAAGGAGTAAAGACAAAAGTGACAGAATTCGAATTACCTGCAA
>JBIHZP010000255.1:0-2935 GCA_044231315.1 Daejeonella sp.
TAGAAGATAATAAGGTAGATACTAATTCCATGATTGCAACCGGTGATGGTACTTATCGCATTCCAGGTCATACCATTCGTGATTCGCATGGTGGCATCGGTACCGTAACGGTCAAAAAAGCTTTCGAAGAATCTTCAAACGTGGCCATTGCCAAAATGATTAATGCGGCTTATCAAAATGATCAGACTAAATTTTCGGAGAATCTGTATAAATGGGGCTTGAACAAAAAGCTAATGCTTCAAATTCCCGGTGAAGGATCACCTGTAATAAAAAATCCTAAAAATCGAAGCTGGAATACGAAACAAACGCTTCCGCAGATGGCTTATGGCTATGAAATGCAAATAACACCACTGCAAATGCTTGCCTTTTATAATGCCATTGCCAATGATGGGAAATACATCGCACCAATTTTTGTCCGTGAAATTCGCCGCCTTGGCAATACGGTTGAGCAATTTAAGGCGCGTGTAATCAATGAACAAATTGTCTCAGATAAAACCGTCAGAAAGGCTCAGGCTCTTCTGGAAGGGGTGGTGACTGAGGGTACTGGTAAGTCTCTGGCTTCTCCATTGTATCGTATTGCCGGAAAAACAGGTACTGCTCAGGTTGCTGATGCGGATAAGGGCTACCGTGTGGATAAAAAATATCAAGCTTCTTTTTGCGGTTATTTCCCAGCGGATAATCCTAAATACTCCTTAATCGTAGTAGTGAATAATCCGCGCAAAGGAACCTATTATGCGGCCTCTGTGGCTGGTCCGGTTTTCCGCGAGATTGCCGATCGGGTGTTCGCAAGCGATGTAAACATGTACGAATCCTTAAAAGATCAAAAATTTGTTGGGAGCCTAAAAATGCCAGAAGCAAAAACAGGTGCAACAAAAGCAACTCAAAATGTATATAAAGCTTTCGGAATCAAAGCTACTTTCTCCGGAAATTCAGATTATGTAAAAGTTGATACTAATTCTGGTGTAGTTAATAAAAGTATTAAGCTGATTGAAGGCGCTGTGCCAGATGTAAGTGGAATGGGATTGAAAGATGCATTATTTGTTTTGGGTAACTCCGGACTAAAAACTCAAGTTCGTGGAAGCGGTAGGGTGGTAAGGCAATCCTTACTAGCTGGAACGCCCGTTAATAAAGGTATACCTATTATTTTAGAGCTGCAATAATGAAGATTCTCAAGGATATATTATACGGTGTACCCCTAACGAGGGTGATTGGCTCAACAAGTCAAGTGGTAGAAACTATCTGCTTTGATTCTAGAATATCAGTCCCAGGAGCCTTATTTGTTGCTATTCGCGGCACAGAATCCGACGGACATGCCTTTATCGATAAAGCAATTGATCTAGGTGCCAATGCAATCCTTTGTGAGGAGTTTCCTTCAAACATCAGACAAAATGTAAATTATTTCTTGGTTGAGAACTCTGCAAAAGCACTCGGAATTATCGCTGCTAATTTCTACGATCATCCTTCTTCAAAACTTAAATTAGTTGGAGTTACAGGTACTAATGGTAAAACAACCATCGCAACCTTGCTTTTTCAATTATTTAGAGACCTAGGCTTTAAAGTTGGATTGCTCTCAACCGTTCAAAATCAAATTAATGATCTTATAATGCCTTCTACGCATACCACTCCTAATCCGCTTGTGCTCAATTCTTTACTGAATGATATGGTACTTTCTGGATGCGACTATTGCTTTATGGAGGTTAGCTCACATGCAGTAGCACAAGCTAGAATTGAAGGGCTTGAATTTGCTGGTGGAGTATTTACTAATCTAACTCATGATCACCTCGATTTCCATAAAACCTTCGATTCGTATTTAAAAGCTAAAAAAGGCTTTTTTGATGGTCTTAACAATAAGGCTTTCGCATTAACCAATGTGGATGATAAAAATGGAATGGTGATGCTCCAGAATACGAAGGCGCATAAAAAGAGCTACGGACTTAAAAACATCGCTGATTTTAAGGCTAAAATTATTGAAAATCATTTCAGCGGACTCCTTCTTGATATCGACCAAGATGAGGTTTGGTTTAAAATGGTGGGTACCTTCAATGCCTATAATTTATTAGCTGTTTATGCTACAGCACTCTTGCTAGAGCAGGATAAATTGAGGGTTCTAACTTCCCTGAGTCGCCTTACAGGTGCCGAAGGTCGCTTTGATTATATGATTTCTCCATCAGGAATTATCGGCATTGTTGATTATGCACATACGCCAGATGCAGTGCAAAATGTGCTTAGTACCATTCAGGATATCCGTAAAGGTACTGAGCAGCTCATTACTGTAATTGGTTGTGGTGGCGATCGTGATAAAACAAAACGCCCTATCATGGCGCAGGTGGCTTGTGATTGGAGTGACAAGGTGATTCTTACCTCCGATAACCCTCGTACCGAAGCTCCAGAACAAATAATTAGAGAAATGGAAATGGGCGTGATGCCTAATAATAAGAAAAAAGCGCTTTCTATTACCGATAGGAGAGAGGCAATTCGTACAGCCTGCCATTTGGCAAAACCAGGTGATATCATTGTGGTGGCTGGAAAAGGGCATGAAAAATATCAGGAAATCGCAGGAGTGAAACTTCCATTTGATGACAAAGAAATATTAACTGAATTTTTAAATCTGGTAAGCTAATGTTATACTACCTATTTGCCTGGCTTGATAAGCAATATGATGTTCCTGGAGCAGGATTGTTTCAGTTTATATCGTTCCGTACAAGCATGGCTGTCATCTTATCGCTTCTTCTTACCACTGTTTATGGAGCTCGCCTGATCAGAATTCTTCATGCCAAACAAGTGGGCGAATCGGTGAGGAACCTCGGACTAGAAGGTCAAATGCAAAAGCAAGGTACTCCAACCATGGGCGGTCTAATCATACTGCTTGGAATTTTAGTCCCAACCCTCTTATTTGCCCGCATCGATAATATTTACATCATCCTAATGCTCATCA
>JBIHZP010000256.1:0-2934 GCA_044231315.1 Daejeonella sp.
AATCAGCTCATCCGGCAGGTGAAGAGGTTGGAAAACTCTTTGATCATCCCTACAATGTGTTCTTTCCTAATTTAGATATGCAAAGGGAAATTGCGAAAAATATCACCGACCTGATGAACGAGACCGGTGTAGATCATCTTGATCTGGACGGTCATGAAGGTGCTCTCGCCTCGGGTCAGGGTGATTATGCGCTTGAGCTCTTTGCCAAAGATGTGTACGATCAGGTAAAACATGATTTTATTATTGGTACAAGTCTGAGTAAAACATTCTACTGGCACATAGGCTCCTACTATAATTGGGGTGAGCCCTGGTACGGCGGATTTAAGGAAAGTATGCAACAGTACCGCATCGATAATCAGGGTTTATTTGACCGGAATTATATGCCTAATATGCTGGGTTGGTATCTTTTGGCAGAAAACACTACCCTTCCGGAGATGGAGTGGATGCTGTCTAGAGCCGCCGGTTATAATGCAGGATTTGCCATGGTTGCACGACCGGCAGCATTGAGGAAAAACTCACAGACAGACCAGTTGCTGGATGCCATACGCGAATGGGAGATGGCAAGAAATGGGAATGCTTTTAGCAAAACTCAGCAAGAAGCTTTAAAAAATCCTAAGAATGAATTTCATTTAGAAAAGAGAGCTGAAGGTAAATGGACACTACATCAATATGCCATGTCGCCAGTTTTTACAAGAGAAAAATTTGAGCGTCAGCCAGGTGAGCCAACCTATACTACTTGGAATTTGCAGTATAATTGGAAAGAGCAGCCCCTACAATTCAGGATGCAGATTACAGGTGAAAAAGGCAGCGTGAAAAATATTAAAATGCAAATCGATAATTATAAGGAACTTTTATTCCCCATAGAATTATTAGCAGGTGAAAGCCTAGTTTCTGATGGTACAGAAACTATTCGCATTTACGATAAAAACGGGAAACCAAAGAGCACTTTCAAATTACAGACTAGTCCGCCAAAAGTTTCATCAGGCTCACATATCATTTTAATTGATTCCGATTACCCTGAAGATGATAGTCCGAAGATTGAAGTACAGTTTAAAGGACTTGATAAGATGGAGAATATTGAAATTACAAAGCTGTAATATTAAAAATCAATCATCCGATTTCAGGTTAATTTTTCACATTCACTTACCACTATACATTAATTCCTCTAATATAAATTCAGGCTTGTTATTATTCGAAAAATCAGGACGAGAGATGTAAAAAAAGCTCAAATCCTTTTATTTGCATATTTTCATTTAAATTTAGCTGGTTTCCTTATGTTCAATAGAAGAATTTATTAAGCTTTCAAAAAAATAAAAGTTTACGTATGAAAAAGAAATTGTTCGGTTTAATTGCATTTATGCTGCTTGCCATTACTACCAATGCGCAAATATTGCCCTTGAAAGAGCAAGCCAGAATTATTGATGAAGTATTGGCTGACAGATTAAACAATCTCTTGCCCTCACTCATGGAAAAAAACAGGATTGATATGTGGCTTATTGTTTCTAGGGAGTACAACGAAGATCCGGTCATCAGAACCATGCTTCCAGCAACTTGGTTAAGTGCCAGACGCCGAACCATTCTTGTATTTTATAATAACCCAAATACTAAAGTATTTAAGAAAATAGCTATTGCCAGATACAATGTTGGTGATGAGATTGAAGCGCAATGGGATATGAAAAAATTCCCGGACCAATGGGATGCCTTGAATGATATAATTGGGCAATATAAACCTGAAAAAATTGCCTTGAATACCTCCAAATATTTCGGACAGGCTGATGGGATCGATCATACTGATTTCGAGGAATTGACACAAAAGCTGTCTACTGTAAACAAAGCTAAAGTGGTTTCTGCTTCTGATTTGGCAGTAGCATGGTTAGAAACCAGAACTCCTCGCGAAATGCAGATCTATCCTCAATTGAACAGCATAAGCCATAAAATAATCGCTGAGGGGTTTAGCAGTAAAGTCATCACTCCCGGCATTACCACGAGCGATGACCTCGTATGGTGGTTCAGGCAGAAAGTGAATGACATGGGATTATCCACCTGGTTTCATCCTTCAGTCAACATTCAGAGAAATGACAATGTCGCTTTTGACCATTTAAAAGCATTTTCGAAAGAATCAAAAGATCAGGATAATGTGATCAGGACGGGGGATTTGCTGCATGTAGATTTTGGCATAAGCTACCTTCGATTAAATACTGATATTCAAGAACATGCCTATGTGCTTGCTCCGGGAGAAAAAGAAGCTCCAGCCTATTTAACTGATGGATTATCAAAAGCAAACCGCTTACAGGATATTTTAACCAGTCAATTCAAAGAAAACAGAACTGGAAACGAGATTCTTGCAGCAGCATTAGCTCAGGCAAAACAAGAAAACATTAATGGAACGATCTATACTCACCCGCTTGGCTTTCATGGTCATGCTGCGGGACCAACGATCGGATTGTGGGATCAGCAAAATGGTGTTCCCGGTAGCGGTGATTATCCCATGCATTATAAAACAGCCTATTCCATTGAATTAAATGCGGCTGTCGACATTAAAGAATGGAATAAGCCAGTGCGATTTATGCTTGAACAAAATGGCTATTTTGATAAAAATGGATTCTGGTATATAGATGGCCGTCAAACTAAATTGCATTTAGTGGGTGGCGGGAATAATTGATTCCAGGTTAAGCGAGGAATGAGATTGTTGGTTATCCGTTGTCGGTTGGCTGTTGTCCGTTGACAGTTGGCTGAGGCTCTCGAAGCCATTATGCAACATCTAAAAGAGTAAATTTGCAGGCAACTCGAATTCTGTCCTTACTCTTTGCTCCTTGCTCTTTGCTCCAAAAGAGGCTCTCGAAGCCATTATGCAACATCTAAAACAGTAAATTTATAGCCAACTCGAATTCTGTCCTTACTCTTTGCTCCTTGTTCTTTGCTCCTTGCTCCTTG
>JBIHZP010000257.1:0-2928 GCA_044231315.1 Daejeonella sp.
CTTCATATGCCGGGGTGTAATCAGATAATTTGGTATCTATTCCCAGAGAATGGAAAAAATCAACCGTTTTTTCAATTGCAGCCTTTGCTTTTTCTTCTGTTGAACCTGTTTTTATGGTCCATACTCGCTCTCCATATTGAGCTAATTTTTCTTTTTTAGCCTCAAAGTTATAGTTATAGTGACTTGGTGCTATTATAGCCAATGTTCTGGCATGATCTATTCCAAACATGGCTGTTAGTTCATGTCCCATTGCATGCACCGCCCAATCTGTAGGAACACCCTTTTGGATGAGTCCGTTTAAGGCCATCGTACAACTCCACATAAAATTGGCTGCTGCTTCGTAATCAGATGTGTTTTTCATGATCCTAGGGGCAATTTCAATTAATGTCTGCATGATACTTTCGGCAATACGATCCTGTAAGATCGCTCCAATAGGATAAGTCATATATTGTTCCAGCACATGTGAAAAGGCATCCATAATACCATTTGCCAGCTGTCGTTCAGGTATAGATGTTACCACCTGCGGATCTAATATTGAAAATTGAGGAAAAAGTCCCGGACCACCCATAGCCAGTTTTTCCCCGGTCTCTTTTCTGGTAATTACAGCACCAGAGTTCATTTCAGATCCGGTAGCAGGCAATGTCAGCACAGTTCCAAAAGGCAGACCTTTTTCTGTCTTGATTGCGTTTTTTAGGATATCCCATGGAGTGTTGCCGGTGTACAAAGCTGCTGACGAAAGAAATTTAACACCATCTATTACAGAACCGCCTCCAACGGCAAGTAAATAAGTAATATTCTCTTCTTTGATCACTTTTAAAGCATCCATCAAAACTTCATATTCCGGATTAGCCGGGATACCCGAAAATTCTAATACTTCAAAGTCGCTCAGTGCATTTTTTACTTGCTCATATATACCGTTAGACTTAATAGATCCAGCACCATATACCATCAATACCTTTGCATTTTTCGGGATTTCTTTACCCAGATTTTCTATTTGTCCTTTTCCAAAAATTATTTTGGTTGGATTTTTAAATTCAAAATTTAACATATCTATTTTTTGTTGAACTATATTTTAATAATCATTTTACCTTCATTCTTACCTTCAAACAGGTCGATAAAAGCTTGTGGAATATGATCAAACCCATTGACGATCGTTTCTGTATAAGTTAATTTTCCTTCGTTTAACCAGGTGCTAAGTTGTTTGATGGCTTGAGGATATTTTGCTGCATAATTAAAAACAATGAAACCTTGCATCAAGACACTGTTCCTTACCAGAATGGGTTGAATTCTTGGACCAAGTGCTAATTCTGTATCATTGTATAAGGATATAGCCCCACAAACGGGTACCCGGGCAAACTGGTTAATATTTGCAAGTACCGCATCAGAAATTACTCCACCAACATTGTCAAAATAGATGTCAACTCCATCAGGTGCAGCATTTTTTATTTCAGTTTTCAAATCAGTGGCAGTTTTATAATTAATGGCTGCATCGAAACCAAATTTCGACATCAAAATCGCCGTTTTTTCATCCGAGCCAGCTATGCCAATAACCTTGCAGCCCAGAATCTTACCGATCTGCCCTACCACACTACCAACTGCACCGGCAGCACCTGAAACCACTAAAGTTTCACCAGCCTTGGGCTTCCCAATTTCTGTCAACCCGAGGTATGCTGTTAAACCAGTCATCCCTAAAATACCTAGATAGGCCGATAATGAAGCAGCATCTCCATCGACCTTTACCAGGTCTTTTCCATCTGAAACTTGGAACTCTTTCCAGTCTAGTAGTGCTGAAACAAAATCACCAACCTTGAAATGAGGATTTCTGGATTCGGTAACTTCCGCAATAATGCCTGACTGAATCGGTTCATTTAATTGAAATGGAGGAACATAAGATTTTGCGCTGCTCATTCTTCCTCTGAGATAGGGATCAACAGAAACGAAAAGTGTCTTCAATAAGACCTGTCCTTCAGCAGCTACAGGATTTTCTTCTTCTGTAAATTTAAAATCGTCCATTGTAGGTTTGCCTACCGGACGCCTATTTAACAAAATAACTTTATTCATATATTTTTTAACTAAGGCTCTATTATCCAAAATTTGTTTTTATTCAATTTTATAATCTCAGGATTTATCAGAGATTTTAATAAAAAACTAATTCATCATCAAAATTAACAATGATATCATTAAAAACAGATCGGACCTGTTCTTTAAAGACTAGTTCTTGCAGGATATGTTTATTTAAACAACAGAAAGTTGATTGGTTTGTGTTATTTATTTTTCTTTTGATCAGTATATGACATCCAATACACAAACATTGATCAGAAAATTACAAATTTTGTGGTGTATCTTTCCAATATAGTGGCAAATTAGTGATATCACCATTCATTGGAATTACCTTATTATCCGAACCTTAGTGTATAATAAGCTCGATACAAAACGCAAGCAATAGTTGATATATATATATATACAAGCTTAAACGAAACAAAATGAAAACAAGCTTTTTTCAAAATGCTCTCAGAATTCTTTTGGGCTCATTGATGGTTATGGCAGGAATTGGTCATTTGACAACTAAACGAGAAGAATTTCTTGCACAGGTACCTAGATGGTTACCAAATGATACTGCTTTCATGGATTTTGTGGTACTATCATCTGGCATTGTTGAAATCGCACTAGGTTTAGCCATGGTTTTCTGGGTAAAACACAAAATTAAAGCAGGCATTGCCCTTGCCATTTTTTACATACTCATTTTTCCAGGTAACATCTCTCAATATACTAACGGAATAGATGCTTTCGGCCTGGATACCGACCAAAAACGATTAATTAGGTTATTCTTTCAGCCTGTTCTTGTTTTATGGGCACTTTGGTCAACTGGTGCTTTAAAACATCTCCTAAACAGAAATAAAAATTATTAAACAGCACGTATTTCGTTAT
>JBIHZP010000030.1:0-9768 GCA_044231315.1 Daejeonella sp.
CTAATCTTTACTGATTCAACCAAACAAATTGAGCGTTTATATAGCATTTTTGAAGACCTCAAGGCTGGTATTGAATTTAAACCTGTTCATCTATCCTTAAGGGAGGGCTTTATTGACCACGGACAAAAACTGGCCTGTTATACCGATCATCAAATCTTTGACCGATACTACAAATACAAGCTAAAAAAGGGCTATATCCGTAGTCAGGCAATTACCCTCAAAGAACTTCGGGATTTAAAACCTGGTGATTATATCACGCATATTGATCATGGTATTGGTAAATATGCCGGACTTGAAAAAGTCGATGTGAATGGTCGATCACAAGAAATGATTCGTTTGATTTATGCCGACAATGATCTTCTATACGTGAATATCAACTCCCTGAACCGGATTTCAAAGTATTCGGGCAAAGAGGGAACGGTTCCAAAAATGAATAAACTTGGAACAGATACCTGGGAGAAATTAAAAAAGACGACGAAAAAAAAAGTTAAAGACATTGCCCGCGACTTAATAAAGCTTTATGCTTTGCGAAAATTGCAGACCGGAACGGCATTTTTACCTGATACTTACCTTCAAACCGAGCTGGAAGCCTCCTTTATTTATGAAGATACTCCAGATCAAGTAAAAGCTACGGCAGATGTGAAAAGAGATATGGAATCGGCACACCCTATGGATCGATTGGTATGTGGTGATGTGGGTTTTGGGAAAACTGAGATAGCAATTCGTGCAGCATTTAAAGCAGTTACAGATAGCAAGCAGGTAGCGATTCTGGTTCCTACCACCATCTTAGCCTTGCAACATTTTAAAACCTTTACCGCCCGATTAAAGGATTTTCCATGCAATATTGACTATATCAACCGATTTAAGTCAGCAAAACAAATTAAAGAGACCCTTGGAAAGCTTGCCGAGGGTAAAATTGATATTATTATCGGCACCCACCGCATCGTTAGCAAGGATGTAAAATTTAAAGATTTAGGACTACTCATTATTGATGAAGAGCAAAAGTTTGGGGTTGGAGTAAAAGAGAAATTAAAGCAGTTTAGAGCCAATGTAGACACTTTAACCCTAACGGCAACACCGATCCCGAGAACACTCCATTTTTCATTAATGGGCGCTCGAGATTTAAGTATTATCAGTACCCCACCTCCCAATCGGCAACCCGTACTTACCGAGTTACATGTTTTTAATGAGAAGCTGATAAAAGAGGCAGTGGAGTTTGAGATTGATCGTGGGGGACAAATATTTTTCATACATAACCGAGTGCAAGATTTGATGCAATTGGGCGGATTAATAAACACCTTGGTCCCTAAAGCTAGAATTGGAATTGCGCATGGACAGCTAGAGGGGGATGCACTGGAAGACGTGATGCTCAAATTTGTAGGTGGTGAGTACGATGTTTTAGTGGCTACAACAATTATTGAAGCTGGATTAGACATCGCCAATGCGAATACCATTTTAATCAACCATGCGCACATGTTTGGCTTGAGTGATTTACATCAAATGCGTGGCCGTGTTGGTCGTTCCAATAAAAAAGCATTCTGCTATTTATTAAGTCCGCCGCTATCCACACTAACCAATGAGGCACGCAAAAGACTTAGTGCTATTGAGGAGTTTTCAGATCTCGGCAGCGGATTTAATGTGGCGATGCGGGATTTAGATATCCGCGGAAGTGGGAATCTATTGGGCGCGGAACAAAGTGGATTTATTGCCGAAATAGGCTTTGAAATGTACCATAAAATTCTTGATGAAGCCATTCAGGAGCTAAAAGAAGATGAATTTAAAAATCTATTTAGTGATGAAAAACCCCGACCATTTGTCTCATTTACACATGTAGATACTGATTTGGAGGTAATGATACCCGATGAATATGTTACCAATATTGCTGAACGCTATAATCTATATACGGAACTATCAAATATTGAAGATGAAATAGCATTAGATGCCTTCCGACAAAAATTAGCGGATCGCTTTGGTCCCGTACCACAACAGGTAATTGAGTTGATTAATACCTGGCGACTCCAGTATTTGGGTAAAATGATTGGTTTTGAGAAAATATCTTTCAAAAAAGGTGTTTTAAGGGGGTATTTTATTATCAATAAGCAATCGGCCTATTATGAAACAGAACAATTTGGGCGGGTTTTGGCCTTCTTACAAGCCCATCCACGAATCAGTAATTTAAAGGAGGTTAAAAACACACTCCGCCTAGCAATTGAGCATGTAAATACCTTAGATATTGCCATTGAAATGCTTCAGGAAATAGCAATCACTACTGAAACTGCTTAATGGGCCAGCTTAAAGCTTACAGGAAGGGTATAGAAGGTTCTAACGGGCGAACCATTGACATAGCCGGGTTTCCAATTCGGGCTCAATTTTAAAACGCGAATGGCTTCTTCATCACAAGCAGATCCAATTCCCCGAATGACTTTAAAATCACTCAAGCTTCCGTTTTTCTCAATCACAAAGCCTACATAAACCTTTCCCTGTGTTTCGTTCTCTCTAGCCTTAGTCGGATACCTTAATCTGGAGGCCAAAAACATGGCCAAGGATTTTTGTCCCCCACGATACTCCGGTACAATTTCTACATTCCCAATATCAAATATCTTGGCCTCATCGTGAGCATCTAGCTTTTGTGATTCCGTAGTTAATGGCTCATCCTTACTATTTGATTTTTCCTGATTGTTTTTATCGTTTTCCCTGAAATCGCTTGTATCACTTTGAAAAGAGCGTGGCGCCTCCAGCAAACTTTTAATTTCAATTTCCCGCAATGAGCTGATTTTTCCTTCTTCGTTAATTACTACTTCATAGCGAACAGCTGCGCTAACATCCATATTTCGTGACGGTCGGAAATAATTAATATTAGTCCAATAGTTTGCAAATATTTCATTGCCGCTTCGTTCAAACTCTAGCGAAGAAACATCCCAAGTTAATTCGAGATTCTTCATATCTGCTAAGCGTTTCCAATGAACTTCCTTAATTCTTTGGTAGGTGAGGTTGTGAAAATTATAATAGGTCTGGGTAATGGGTGGAAAATAACTTGGAGGGTCAAAATACCCCCTTTTCTGATCATTGTAAAAAACTTCAATAAACTTAATAAGGGAGCTTCTAACCTCCTCATCAGTCATTGCCAAATTATCACTTAACACATCCGAATTGTCTTCAGTTTTGCTAATTTTTAGCTCATCCTTAGCCGAGAAAATACTGGATGCATCATCCACGTACAAAGTAAGATAGCCCATCACCAAAATAAGCAAACCAAGACCAATAATCATGTATACTAAAGAGCGATCTGGTTTGGGTTCGTTTTCTGAACCGGAATTATGTTGTGTGTTAAAATCTTGCTCCATAAATTTTATTTGGGGGGTTTTAGAATAAAAACCGTTCCATTTATTTGAAGATGAGGTTTTATAAGCTAATTAAATGTAAATAAAAATAAACAAGGGGGGCGGCAATCAATAAGCCGTCAAAGCGATCTAAAAATCCACCGTGCCCCGGTAAAAAGGTACCGGAATCTTTGGTTGAAAGACTGCGTTTCAGCATGGATTCGGATAAGTCGCCCAAAGTGCCAGTTACAGTAATAATTGAGGCCACTATTAACCAATGAAATAAAGAAAGTTCAGTGAAATAAAGACTTAAAACATAGGCCGTTAAGGCACTGCAGATTAATCCTCCAACAAAGCCCTCCCAACTCTTTTTAGGCGAATGGCGTTCAAAAAGACGGTGTTTTCCAAATTTAACTCCAAAAATATAAGCTCCTGTATCACTCGACCAAAGCATCATTAAAAATGCCAATGGGTAATGAAATGAATACTGCCCATCCCTAAAGGCGATGGCATAGAAGAAGCAAAATGGAAGAACCGCGTAAACGATTCCCAAAAGTGTATAAGCAATATTATGAAATGGGTTTTTGTGGTGTTTATACAATTCTGAAACTATCACTAAAACCCCAAAAGGAATACAAAAAATGAGCTTGTCTAGGGCTTGATTAGCTATAAAATGAGCAATTAAAGGACTAATAATACTCAGCAAAAACAATAATCCTGTACTTAAATTAGGCCTTATGTCATTCGTTTTAACTAATTTATAAAACTCAAGCGTACAAAGGATAGAAATCAGAATAAAAAACAGAGTGAATGTATAAACATTAACCATCACCAGGCCCAACACTACCACAGCGAAAATAAAACCCGTAATTGCTCTTGTTTTCATTTACAATTCGTTTTCTGTGATGATACTTTTGGCTTTTTCAAAATTGCTTTCATGGATATAAACCTCTACTTCGCCGATATGATAAGGAAAACCCTGTTTATTGATAATTATGGCATCCATTTCATGATCAATTAAGACCTGTCTAACCAATTCTGATTTGAAAAAATCTGCTGAGGTATAAACCTTAGTCCAATCTGCTTCCATCCGATAATTCTATATTATTTTCCCTTGTCTTTACTGTATAATTATGAAAATACCAGATAAGTCCCACAAATGCCAAAGTGCTTGAAATTAAAATAGGCAAACTAACCGGATCTGATTCAAACACCTGATCAAGATTTTTACCCTCTTGCTGTAAAACATAGGCACCCACTACTGCCATCCCATTGTTTAAAAAATGAGCCAAAATAGGAAGCCAAATACTACCACTCCAAACCAATAGATAGCCAAAAAGAGCACCTAAAAACATTCGTGGAAAGAAACCGTAAAATTGAAAGTGAATGCTACTAAATATTATTGCACTTAACCAAATTGCTAAATGATAATTGCCAGTCCAGCGTCCCAAAACCTTTTGAAAACATGCTCTAAATATCAATTCTTCGCCCAAAGCAGGAATAATAGCCAGCATTAACATATTGACTAGCAAAAGATTAAATGAGTCCATAACAAGAAATTGTTTGGTCATTTGAGCCATTTCCACCTCTTTTAACCGCATCCAAGCCTCAATTTCCTTTAATGCTTCAGGGAATACCATGTTTTTATTTGTTTCGTTGATGAATTCCATCAAGGGACTCATACTAAACATAATTGCTATAGTTAAAACCAACAAAAGGGGATTAACTTTTCTAAAGCTCAAAAACGCAATCCAATTCTTACTTTCAATCTTTGCAAAAATGACCGAAGCCACCACAAACATCCCAAAAGAAGAAAGAATCTGGATAATTCTAAGGGTTTCTAGCGAAAAAGTGCCATTAATAAATCCTTGAGTAATAGACTCTACTCCGTAAACTCCAATGGCAATAACAAGGGATAATAAGCTAAAAACAATTGCACAGCCTAGAAACAATAAAAACAATATAAGCAATGAGCTTAAAGGATGACGTTCTGCTGACCCTGATTTAATCATGCTAATAATTTATTTGTAATTTTGCATTTACATGAGCTAACAAACCCATGTAAAATTACAAGTTTGAAAGATAGGAAATGTCTGTAAAGATAGGAAATATAGATTTAGGGGAGTTCCCTCTTTTACTCGCTCCAATGGAGGATGTAAGTGATCCGCCATTCCGTTTTGTGTGTAAACAAAATGGGGCTGACATGATGTATACCGAGTTTATCTCTTCTGAGGGACTAATCCGAGATGCGGCAAAGAGTCGCGCGAAATTGGATATTTTCGAGTATGAACGCCCCATTGGGATACAGATTTTTGGGAGTGAAATTGAAAGCATGAGCGAAGCAACCCGTATTGCCACCTTAGCCCAACCCGATTTAATCGATATAAATTATGGCTGCCCTGTTAAAAACGTAGCTTGCCGTGGTGCTGGTGCGAGTTTACTCCAAGATATCGACCGAATGGTTTTGATGACAAAAGCGGTTGTGGATGCAACACATCTACCGGTTACGGTTAAAACAAGACTCGGCTGGGATGACAATACCAAAAATATTCGTGAAGTTGCCGAACGACTGCAAGATGTTGGTATTCAGGCACTAACAATTCATGGTCGTACGCGCGCACAAATGTATAAAGGAGAGGCCGACTGGACATTAATACGTGAGATTAAGAGAAATCCAAGAATAAAAATACCGATTTTTGGCAATGGAGATGTAAACTCCATCCAAAAAGCTGCCGAATGGCGCATGGAATACGAAATAGATGGCATCATGATTGGCAGAGCCGCCATTGGATACCCTTGGATATTTAGAGAGATAAAGCATTTTTTTAAGACAGGTGAATATTTGCCCGAACCTACACTCACAGAGCGCATAGATGTTTGCAAAACCCACCTTGATAAATCAATTGCCTGGAAGGGTAATAAAACAGGTATTTTTGAAATGAGACGACATTATGCCAATTATTTTAAAGGAATTCCTGATTTTAAAGAATATCGAATGAAGTTGGTTTCTCTCGAGAATATTGATGATATTTATTCCGTTCTGGAAGAAATTAACGAGCGTTTTCAGGCAGAAACTGTTTAATTTTGAAATTTATAAAACCAAAATATGATGGTTACCAAAATTACTGAGGGAGTTAAAGTGTCCGTAGAAACTATTTACCAACCGGAATATTCAAATCCGGCGAATGAGCATTTTATGTTCGCCTACCGGGTAAAAATAGAAAACATGGGTGATTACTCCGTACAATTGATGAGCAGAAAATGGACCATCTTTGATTCAAATGGATCAAAACGTAGTGTTGAAGGTGAGGGCGTAGTTGGTCAGCAACCCCTTATCGAACCCGGAGAAAACCATGAATATGTTTCCGGATGTAATTTGAAAACAGATATTGGAACCATGAAAGGTTCATACGAAATGACACGCGTGGTTGATGGTCAGAAGTTTCAGGTTAATATCCCAGAGTTTCAATTAATAACACCCTATAAATTGAATTAGAATTTATTCCATAAGAAAGCCCCGAACAGATTTTAATCCGTTCGGGGCTTTGTATTTTAAGGGCAATTTTACTCGTCTCTTCTTCCCATCAGCATGCTGGCATAATAAACCAATGTAGCCAATGAGCTTAATGCTGCAACCACATAGGTCATAGCAGCCCACCACAATGCGTCTTTTGCTTGATCATTCTCTATTTCAGCCTGCATAATTCCGCGATTAGTTTGTAACCAAGCTAATGCACGATTGCTTGCATCAAACTCTACAGGCAAGGTGATGAAAGCAAAAAGAGTAACTACCGCTAAGGCCACCACACCAATTGCTAGAACAGTTGTATTCCCAGAAAACATTAATAGCAAAACACCAATCATCAAAGCCCATTGCGTGATTTTTGAAGCCACATTTACTGCGGGCACCACAGCCGATCTAAACTTCAACCAACTATATGCTTTCGCATGCTGTACGGCATGTCCACATTCGTGTGCGGCAACCGCTGCTGCGGCAACACTTCTGCCATGGTAAACCTCCGGACTCAAGTTCACTGTTCGATCTGCAGGATTATAGTGATCAGACAATTGACCCTCCACAGAAATAATCTGAACATCATAAACCCCATTATCCTTTAACATTTTATCTGCAATATCTTTACCGCTCATGCCGGATGCTAAAGGCATTTCGGTGTATTGCTTAAATTTACTTTTAAAACGCCACTGCACCGCAAAACTTACGACCGCAATGACTATCATTAAAATTATTCCCATCGTTTTTGTTTTTAATAAATAACTGTCAAAAATTATTCCGAATAAAAATAACCACAAATAATTTACCTTTAAGGATATATGAAAAATAGTTTTTCCTATTGGGAGCAGAAATCTTTTTTAAGCGGTTTCGATGTGTTAATCATCGGTAGCGGCATTGTGGGATTATGTGCCGCATTAAGCCTAAAATTGCAAAAGCCAAAATTAAAAATCGGAGTGCTGGAAGCGGGTTTCCTTCCAGGAGGTGCGAGTACTAAAAATGCAGGATTTGCTTGCTTTGGGAGCATTTCTGAGCTAATTGAAGAGTTAAAAACAGGTACAGAAGATGAAATAGCGGGAATCATTGAGCTACGCTGGGGGGGACTGAAAAAACTCAGAGAAAACCTAGGAGATAGGGCTATTTCTTTTGAGCAGTATGGGGGTTATGAGGTGTTTAAAAGTGCTGAAACAGACTTTGCAAATACCTGCATTGAACAGATTCCATACTTCAATAAATTTCTGGGATCCATCATTGGAAAGACTGACATTTATGCAGTTAATAATGCTAAAATAGCAGAATCCGGCATGAATGGAATCACGAATGTCATCAAAAATAAATACGAGGGACAGATAGACACCGGAAAAATGATGAGTGCCTTACTAGCAAAAGTACAGGGGATGGGGATTGCGGTTTTCAATAATTGCCAAGTGCAAAAAATTGAATCCAATTCAAATAATCAGGTGCTCATTACCAATCAGGGTAAATTCCAGGCAAGCGCGGTCATTGTAGCAACCAATGCATTCAGTAAGGAGCTTATACCAGAATTGGATGTTGTTCCAGGAAGGGGACAAATATTAATCACTGAACCAATTAAGGGTTTGAAAATTAAAGGCAGTTTTCATTATAATCGGGGCTATACTTATTTCAGAAATATTGACAATCGCATACTTCTCGGCGGGGGTAGAGATCTTGATTTTAAGACTGAGCAAACACTAGATCCGGGAATAACGGATATTATCCAGAACTACCTTGAGGCATTGCTTTTTGAGACTATTATTCCGAATCAAAAAGTTAAGATTGAACATCGCTGGAGTGGCGTTATGGGCTTTGGTAAGGAAGTAAAACCAATTGTTAAAAAGATTCAACCGGGACTCTTTTGTGCTGTTCGCTGTAGTGGCATGGGTGTTGCCATGGGAAGCCTTCTTGGCGAACAGGTTGCAATGCTTATTGATCTTTAAACCAGTATTCAAATTTATATTTTAAAAGTTTCTAAAAAATGGAAATCTATATTGTTCTAATCGCAGCATTCGCAATCATCTTGCTTTTTATATTCATCAGAACCAAGCCGACCAGTGGCGGAATAAGTCAGGAACAGCTCGATCAATTAAATATAGGCAAGGCAAAGGCTGAAGAACGTGCCGAAAACCTGAAAACAGAATCAGATAACCTGAAAAGAGAGTTAGATTCTGAACGGGAAAAGCTGTCGGAAGCCATGAAAGCACTGGAAAGCTCACGCTCCTATTTCATGTCACAAAAAGAAAAAATAGAGGAACAAAAAGAAGAGATCAGAAATAATCAGGAGAAGTTTAATAAAGATTTTGAGCTGATTGCTACGCGAATTCTGGATGAAAAAACTAAAAAGTTTACAGAAGAGAACCGCAATAACCTGGATATTATTTTAAACCCATTTAAAGAGAATATTAAGGCTTTTGAAGAAAAAGTGGAAAAGGTTTACAAGTCCGAATCTGATGAAAGAAATGTATTAAAGGGCCATATCAATCAGTTGATTGAGCAATCAAACCTCATGAATCTGGAAACCAAAAACCTTACCAATGCTCTCAAGGGTGATAATAAAAAGCAGGGGAATTGGGGTGAGATGATTTTGGAGAGGGTTTTGGAAAGATCGGGTTTGGTGAAGGATCGGGAATATAGAACACAGGCTACGCATCAGTCATCTGAAGGACAAAACTTCCAGCCGGATGTTATAATTGACCTTCCCGATGATAAACACCTCATTATTGATGCGAAGGTCTCTTTAGTTGCCTATGAGCGATTGGTAAATTGTGAGAATGAGGAAGAACGTGAAAATTATACCAAACAGCATATCGCATCTATTAGGGGGCATATTCAGGGTTTATCTTCAAAAAACTATAGTGAGCTCTATAAAATCAACTCGCCCGACTTTGTTATGCTTTTTATTCCCATCGAATCCTCTTT
>JBIHZP010000258.1:0-2905 GCA_044231315.1 Daejeonella sp.
CAACGCGGACTTTCAACCGGAATAACCATATACGCGCCATCCATTATTCTGTCAACAATTTTAGATATCGACACCACTTATACCACTCTATTTATCGGAGGATTAGTAATCACTTATACCGTTTATGGAGGCACAAAAGCAGTATCCTATACTCAAATGCTACAAATGACAGTGATTTTTTCTGGTTTATTAATTGCCGGAATATTAGTAGTAAAACTTCTTCCAGAAAATATTGGCTTTGGTAAAGCCTTGCAAATTGCTGGGAAAATGGGACGTACCAATGCCATTGATTTCTCCTTCGACTGGAATAATCAGTACACCGTTTGGAGCGGATTAATTGGGGGTTTCTTTTTACAATTATCCTATTTTGGCACTGATCAAAGTCAGGTGGGACGATATCTCACAGGTTCATCTATTGGCCAAAGTCGCTTGGGTTTATTAATGAACGGCCTAGTGAAAATACCCATGCAATTTTTAATTCTACTTATTGGCGTTCTTGTTTTTACCTTTTATCAGTATCAACAGCCACCTATTTTCTTCAATAGTTATGAATTAGGAAAGCTTGAAAGGAGTGCATACAGTGCTGATCTTCAGAAAATTAAAAATGATTATTCGGATGCTTTTAGTGAAAAGCAAAAGGAAATTAAGCACTTGGAGCTCGCTTTAGATGCAAAAGATGAAAAGGCTATCAATAGCCAAAGGAGCATTCTGGAAGCTGCCGACAAAAAAACAAAGGGAATTAGGCAACAGGCGGTTGATCTGATGAAGAAAAACGATCCAGAGGCCGAGACCAATGATAATAATTATGTTTTTCTGAGTTTCGTAACAAAGTATCTCCCCCAGGGACTGATAGGTTTGCTTATTGCGATTATTTTTTTAGCCTCCATGGGATCAACCGCAAGCGCCCTCAACTCCTTGGCATCCACCACAGTAGTCGATATTTATAAGCGCCTCATTAATCAAAATGCTTCCGACGCAAAATACCTTTCCGTTTCGAGGTGGCTAACAATTGCTTGGGGTATTTTAAGCGTTCTTATGGCTTTATATGCGAGCAAAATGGGTAATCTGCTTGAGGCCGTTAACATTTTAGGATCCTTGTTCTATGGTACTATACTCGGGATATTTCTAGTTGCCTTTTACCTCAAAAAGATTGGTGGGTCCGCAACTTTCATTGCCGCAATTATCACCGAAGTAATCATTTTTACCTTATGGATGATGGAAACTATGGCATTCCTTTGGTTAAATGTTGTGGGATGTGCTTTGGTGATTCTAATCGCCATAATTTTACAAGGATTCCAAAAGAAAGCTTTAGAAAAAGCAGCGTTTTAACAATTATAAATTGTGATCATTCTTTGATTTTATCCTTTTACTGATATAAACATCAAAAAAGTAGAGGACAACAATTATATCTACAAAAACAAAGAGATTAATTAAAAAGCTATAAGAACTACTACCAAGGGCGAATTGGGGCATGGTAAAATCAAACCAGACTGTTTCTGACGACTGACTCCATTCTACTTTAAAGAATAGAATCCCTAAAACACATAGGATAGTGGATAAAAAAAACAGGGCAATTCCATTGATAAGCCATTTACCGAGTAATGATTTTTGAGGCACCAAGCTATGTTCTAACTGAATTTTTTCCATCAAATTCCGGCTAAAGCTCATAGATGGTTCATCGAGGTCGAGTGCAGAAATTTGGAGATGTATTGCGCTTAATTCCTCAAAAAGTGCAAAAAACTCAGTATCGGATTCCAGTAATTGCTCTGTACGTTTTCTTTCTTCATCAGAAACAATTCCATCTAAATAATTCCAGATTATTTGTTCAAAATTTTTCATAATAAATCCCTCACTTCCTGCTTTAATATTCCTTCAATTCTTTCTTTGAGACGATGTCTCGCTCGATGCAATTTTACTTTTACCGTATTTGATTCCATTCCCACTGTCTGTGCAATTTCTTCTAGCGACTGCTCACCTTGGTAAAAAAGGGTGATTATTGCCGCATCTAATGGAGCCAATTGGGAGATGGCCAAATTAACATAATGCATTTTTGATTTATGTTCAACATCAATTATCGCGTGGTCATATACTTGACCTTCCAGTTGAATGACAATCGTTTCATCATCTATAGAAGTTGTATCAAGCCTTTTCTTTCTTAAGAAAGTCATGGATGTGGTATACACAATGCTGTAAAGCCAAGTGCTAAATTTAGAATTTTGCTTGAAGGTGTGAATTGCCCGAAAAGCTTTAATAAAACTATCCTGAGCAATTTCTTCTGCATCTTCACGGCACTTTGAAAACCTCAAGGCAAGTGTAAAAACAAATCGTTGATGCCGTTTAATGATTTGGGCATAAGCCGCTTTATCACCTTGCAGCACCTTGCCAATTAAGTCTATATCTTTATCGTCGCCCATCAATCAAATCTGTGACGCAAATTTGGATCAAGAGGTTACATCCCATGTCAAATATAAAAATAGTTGAATATATGTAACCTCCCACAAAAATCGGTAGTCTTAGTTTTTAGATTAAACGAAAACACACATGTTTTTAAATACTAAATAAAATACACCAATATGGATTATGAATTTTTAATACCAATTTCATTAGGCTTAGGTCTGTTTGTAACAATTTTAGGGATCAGATTTCTCCAAAACCAAGAGAACATGTTGATGATTCGAAACGGGATGGATCCGGGAATACGTAAACCAAAAGGACCAACCTTTATAGCTCTCAAAATAGGTTTATTATTAATTGGAGCTGGACTTGGGCTATTTACAGCATTCTTGCTTGATAATACCATTATGAACTATAATGAACATAATAATAACCCATCACTTTATTTTTCCTTAATCGCTATTTTTGGCGGATTAGGCCTCTTTATTTCTCATTTAATTGAGATGAAAGA
>JBIHZP010000259.1:0-2893 GCA_044231315.1 Daejeonella sp.
TTTTTTTTACCGGCTTCTACTAAGCCTGCTCCAAAACCTGAACGTGTATCTTTTTTCTCGGTGTATGTGTATTTTTTCATATAAAAAACATTTCCTGACTAAGATCAGGCATAAATAAATTTAATTTATTCTCGACCTTATAGGGCCATTGATTTGGGATTATTAATAATCGCCTAAAGTTTCTTCCAATTGACCAAGTGCGGAGGCAAGTTGTTCATCATTTGGTGCACTTCCATGCCATTTATGAGTGTGCATCATGAAGTCAACACCATTGCCCATCATGGTTTGCATCAAAATCATAATTGGCTTTCCTTTTGATGTTTTTGAAATTGCAAGATCAAGCACACGGATAACATCTGTCATGTCATTTCCACTCATCTCTAAAACATCCCATCCGAAAGCTTCCCATTTTGCTCTTAAATTACCTAATGATAAAATCTTATCAGTTGGTCCGTCAATTTGCTGGCCATTAACATCAATAGTAGAAATGAGGTTGTCTACTTTATTATGACTGGCATACATCGCCGACTCCCACATTTGTCCTTCTTGTAACTCTCCATCACCATGTAATGAAAATACAAGTTGACTATCATTATTTGCTTTTTTGGCAAGTGCTGCTCCAATAGCAACCGACATTCCCTGACCTAATGAACCAGAGGCAATACGCACTCCCGGCAATTTTTCATGAGTTGTAGGATGACCTTGTAACCTCGTATTAAGCTTTCTAAAAGTAGCAAGTTCAGAAACTTCGAAATATCCCGAACGGGCAAGTACGCTATACCAAACCGGAGAAATATGACCGTTTGACAAAAAGAAAAGATCTTCGCCTTGGCCATCCATGCTAAATTTAGTATTATGTTTTAGGGTATGGAAATAAAGAGCCACCAAATAATCAGCGCAACCAAGCGAACCACCTGGGTGTCCTGATTGGCAGGCATGAACCATTCTAACTATATCTCTACGAACCTGAGTGGCAATTTTGGTTAATTTATCAATGTCTGGAGTCATATTTATTGTTTGTTGGCCTATTAATTAGCCATGATATTTTTATTTTTTGTTGATTAGAATGCTTTATTTTAACAAGTCTAGAACTTGAGCTGAAGAGTTTTTTGTATCAACCTTGTCGATAATTTTTAAGATTAAACCGTTCTTATCGATTATAAATGTTTTACGGGCAATACCCATGTATTTTTTACCATACATGTTCTTTTCTACCCATACTCCATAAGCTTCGACAATTTCCTTTTCGGTGTCGGCAATTAATGAAAATGGTAAACTATGTTTAGTGATAAATTTCAAATGAGATTTTTCATCGTCTGTACTTACTCCTAAAACCACAAATCCTTGAGCAATCAATGATTCATAATGATCTCTGAAGCTACAAGCTTCAGCAGTACATCCCGGGGTATCATCTTTAGGATAAAAGTATAGAATGATATTTTTACCCTCAAAATCACTCAGGCTAATCAGTTTTCCATTTTGGTCCTTTGCAGAAAAATTCGGAGCCTTTTGTCCCTCACTTAATTCTATCATAGTGTTGCGCTTTTGATGGGTTAAAATTAGTAAAATAAATAATGTGTTGGGAATATTTCTCTTACTTATAAAATACCGCATGAAACATCGCGGTATTATTTTTTTTGTCGCTTACGATGAGCTGAAAATCATGCTTTCCCTTGCTAATTGATTTTTCCAAATGATGCCATAATGAGTTTGTTTTAGAGTCGTATTCCATTAAAACCCAATTTCCGTCCAGTAACGCACTAAAGCTGTCAATGCCAGATAAATTATCGGATATTTTAAATTGAATTTTTGAAGCGGATGTCAAATTTGCTCCATTGCTGATATTTACAGGAATAATTTTAGGGGCGATTGTGTCAAGCACCACATAAAAACTATCGAAGGTTTTAAGTTCAGCTTTCACATAACCATTTTCATAATTCCCACCCATAGCATTTTTACGTGTGTTAACAAGTAAAGTCTTGCTTTTTAAGTGCACAGGAAGGTTATCATCTACTTTTATAGATAATTGGTATGAACCATTTAGAGGAGTTAATCTATTGTGAATGTGATGAATAGGGGAGTATGCGCCCATAGGCTTTGCGGATGTGCTATAAACAAAATCAAGGTTGCTAAACAAAGTCTTTAAAGGCATGTTTAGACTTAGTCCCGTAGTATCAAATTTGTTAATTTGGTTAAAAGCAAATTTTTTGCCGAGAGCCGGTTTTTCTATTCTGGTCTGACTTGGATCGAATTTGAGTTTGAAATTCAATTCACTTTCATTTCCTGCGATATCCCGAACAATATATTTTCCAGTATGGATGTTTTGATCGCTAATGTTTAATAAACCGGAGTTAATTAATGATTTATAAATCGTTAAATTATTTCCGGGCTCGACAAAGCTTTTTTGTATTTTTTTTCCAGTTAAAATTAATTCCCGATAGTCGATATGAGAATTGATGCCGCGGGAATGTTCAAAAGAGAATTTTTCCCATACCGAGGAGTAAATTAGTTGTTCATCTACGTAAAGGTCAATTGAATAGGGGCCATTTATATTTTCCGAGGCTGAGTTTTTATCGGATGTAACTATGCCAAATCCAGACTCACCACCCATTTTAATGATAGTTTGTGGTGATAGTTGATATTTTCCTCCAGTTCCACTCACCGGATAAAATTGCTTTGCTGTGTGTTCACTGAATGGTTTCTCATTCATGTGATAGAGGTAAATACCCGAAATAGAAGGTTTAAGTTTATCGGGTATACGTAATCCAAATAATTGAGGATTAATTGTTTCTTCAGTTTGGGTATCGCGTAGCTCAAAATGGAGATGCGGTCCGCTTGAGCCGCCTGTATTTCCTGAATAGGCAATTATTTCGCCTTTTTTAATTGGAATTTC
>JBIHZP010000260.1:0-2890 GCA_044231315.1 Daejeonella sp.
GAATTAATCCGATGATTAATTTAACAATCAAGAAATTGACTGCCTTCACCAAATTTGGTACAAAATCGGGGAATTCTGGATGAGTATCATCATCGATTAATTTAAAGAATACTTGGTAGAATGCTACCGTGAAAAAGGCATCAAAAAGACTTAGAAGTACATTTTGCACGAGCACACTTGTTCCTGTTTCATTCAAGACAGCATTTAAAACAGTCGTGATGAACAAAATAAAGAAAAATTGGACTGCCGTAAAACCGAGCAGAATCCAAATATTTCTTTTTGCAAGTTCCCAGGCATCCGACAAAACCGCACTCACAGACATCCGCTGATCCATATATTTTATTTTCTAAAAATTATTCTTTTCCAAAAATCCTGCATAAAACCTAGTCCGTACGCAATGAGTTGCACGAAGGATGCAGCAATACTCAAAAATGCAACTTTTGCTGATTTGTTTACCTTCCAGGAGTGAAAAAATATCAACAAAATAAAAATTGAGATTAATGTATTACAAAACTCGGCCAAAGGATGAAAAAAGACATTTAATATCAAGCTAACAATCAAAAAAAGTGTGAATATCGCAGGGAAAAAATGTACAATCTTCAACTCCGAAGGGAAGTGTTTATAAATATTAATTCTTGCGCGCCCAAAAAAGTGCAATTGCTTATAAAATTGCCTTAAATCTGTTCTGCGTTTATGAAAAACTATGGCATCCGGAATTAAACCTATTTTAAAACCCATCGATTGAATGCGAATGCTAAATTCGATATCTTCCCCGAGGCGAGTAAGTATAAATCCGCCGGTACGCTCCCAAACCTCCCTCGAAATTCCCATATTGAAACTTCTCGGATGAAACTGCCCGATGTGTTTTTTGTTCCCTCTGATTCCACCGGTCGTAAATGGTGAAGTCATGGAATAGCTAATTGCCTTTTGCACCGGGGTGAATGAGGGGTGGGCGCCATCGGGACCGCCATAAGCATCGAGCTGATGCTCCAACAGGTAATTTTTAACGATTTCTAAATAGTCAATAGGAATGAGGCAATCGGAGTCGAAAACGACAAAATAATCGCCCTTGGCACGCTCAAAGCCAAAATTTCTCGCAAAACCTTGTCCCCCGTTTTCCTTATAATAATAGTGAATATCTAAGCGATCTGCATAGCTATCCACAATATCTTTGGCATCAAGTGTTGAACCATCCTCTATAACAATCACTTCAAACTGAAGATAGCTTTGCTGCGTTAAGGTATGAAGCAACTCATCAATCTCTTGAGGGCGATTATAAAGTGGAATAATGATTGAGAAAAACATGGTAAATGCTCGCTATTAAATGCTTATTGAAAAAAATATCTGGAATTCATTCATTTAAAGGCAGAATTTAAACAGTTTTTTCAATTTGATAGACATTTCTTTCAGTAGAATTTCTAGATACCAGTTCAGCAATAAAACCGGTAAGAAACAGCTGAAAACCTACAATTATGGCTACCAGCGAAATGTAAAATAGCGGTTGATCCACGACCTCGCGGGTATAACGAATGTGCATGGTAATGTGATAAAGCTTTTCGATGATTATCCACAAGGCTATTATGGTACCTAGGAGAAAGCTTAAAGCACCAATTGTACCAAAAAAGTGCATGGGACGCTTGGCAAATTTACCTACAAAAAATATGGAAAGAAGATCTAGGAAGCCATTTAAAAAGCGACTGAATCCAAATTTAGTCGTACCGTACTTTCGAGCACGATGCTCCACCACTTGCTCACCAATTTTTTTGAATCCCGCCCATTTGGCAATTACAGGAATATAACGGTGCATCTCGCCATAGACTTCAATACTCTTGACTACCTCTTTACGATAAGATTTTAATCCGCAGTTAAAATCATGTAAATTATTGATTCCCGACATGCGACGGGTAACGAGGTTAAATAGTTTGGTGGGAATAGTTTTGCTTAGTGGATCATGACGCTTTTGTTTCCAACCAGACACCAAGTCGTACTTATCTTCTACAATTCTTCTGTAAAGTTCTGGGATTTCATCGGGACTATCCTGTAAATCGGCATCCATAGTAATGACCACATCACCTTGGCAGGCCTCAAAACCAACATTTAATGCGGCCGACTTCCCGTAATTACGGCGAAACTTGATCCCAACAATAGCTGGATTTTCTGTCTTTAAGTGCTCAATTACTTCCCAGGAATCATCATTACTGCCATCATCTACCAAGATAATTTCATAGCTAAATAAATGCTTGTCCATCACCTTGCTAATCCAGCTAGTGAGCTCTGGCAGAGATTCTGCCTCGTTGTATAGAGGGATGATGACGGAGATGTTCATTGGTAGTTTTAGTAGTTAGTAATTAGTAGAAAGTAAAAATTAGTTAGTTTTTTAAATAGAAATCAGTTTTAATAGTACGTATTTTGTACTAAGCACTTTGTACTCAATACTCAATACTTTGTACTCAATACTTTGTACTCAATACTATCTATTCTTCTTCCATTGTAGAAGCGAAAATAGGCTCTTCTTTCTTAAATATGGCAGCAAAAATTAGTGACATCACAAACTGAACAATTATTGCAATACCAAGATTCTTAAAAAACTGCATTGCTGTTGGATTGTACTGTTCTTTTACACCTTCCATCTGCTTGCTAATAGCCTCATCAATCTGATCTTGCTCCATTCCCATATTACCTAAGGTTTTACTTGTTCCCGCTTCCATATAGGCGCCAACAGTTTCAAAAGCATTGGGTTCAACAAACTTGTAGAAAGCAAAGTTTACCACAGAATAAAGTAAACCTGCAACAAAAGCCATTAAAAAAATACCTTTTAATGCCTCTCTGAAAGTCCAAAATCCACCAATTTTCTTTCTTAAATCGAGTGTGAAGAAAATGTAGATTAAAA
>JBIHZP010000031.1:0-9685 GCA_044231315.1 Daejeonella sp.
ATAGTTCCTGTTGCATTATCTGTAGCTCCTGTACCGCCATCCCATGAATCGAAGTGGGCTGAAAGAATGATATATTCTTCAGGTTTTTCAGTTCCCTTTATTTCAGCAATGGTGTTGAAAGTTGGCACCATTCCTAGCTCTTTTGAATCTGCGCGGATACTAATCTTTGGTTTTACTCCTGATTCTGTTAAACGGTAAAGCATTCCGTAATCTTCTAATGAAACGTCTACAGTAGGCACCTTGGTGCTCTGTGCGCTAAATATTTTGTTAACTCCAAATCCCGCCGACCAGTTTGAGGTAATAATGCCTACTGCACCAGCTTTTTCAAGTGCCAAAACTAGATCTTTTGTATTTAATCCAGTTCTGCTCATTCGACCACGCCATTCAGCACCTGCTTTAGTGCGTTCAGCCTTCATTTTTTCTATCGATTCCTTGGTCGCAAATTCTTCCCAGTTTTTATCATCCCTGCCTGTTGGTTGTTGCATGGATATCATTACAAACTTACCCTTTACAGATGGAAGCCAGTTTTTAAATGCACTAGAATCTGCTACGTCTGCAAGTATGATCGTTTCAGCAGTTACTGCTTTGCCAGAAGTGGATGGACTCCAAGCAAGCTGCATGCCTTCTAGTGATTCTACACGTGGGTGTAACATATCAATATGAGTGATTCCTCTTTCCCATCCGCGCCATTCGCCCCACTGCTCATTCCTTGCCGAGATGCCCCAGCTTTGGTATTTTGCAACTGCCCAATCGTTAGCTTGTTTCATTTGTGGGGTTCCTACTAATCTCGGACCAATACCATCAGTTAGCTCTTGCGCTAATTTTTTCAATTGCGAGTTTTCGCTTGCCTCTTTAATAATTCCCTGTACTACAGGGTCTTTACTTTGGGCATAAGTTAAATTCCCTGAAAGTATTAGGGAAAGGGACAAAAGGTAAAATGATTTTCTCATAGGTTTTAGGGACTAATTAATATCGTTTTTATTATCTAAGATATAAAAAAGCTTTTATACGAAATGGAAGTTATGGAAATATTACAATTAGGCTTGTTTTTCATCATATTATGTATCTTTCTTATGTATATTGTATCTTTTCAATAATTCTTACTAATTTTCGATATTCATAAAAAGGTATAAAATGTTTTTATTTCCAAAAATTTACTCCAAATTTTTAGCTCTTTTAGGTTTTCTGCTATTTACTCAAATATTTCCTGCTTTTGCACAATCAAAGTTCGCGGGCATGGAACATCTTTTTATAGATCCTAAGCTGTACACCGTTGTTCATAATTCTACTGGGCCTATTATTGATGGGAAGCTCGACGATGCGGTATGGCAAAATATACCGTGGACAGACAATTTCAAGGATATTGAGGGGGATAAAAAGGCTTTACCAACATGGAATACGCGTGCTAAAATGACTTGGGACGATAAGGGTTTATATATTGCTGCCGAACTGCTTGAGCCTCATGTTTGGGCATACCTTAAGAACTATGACGATATCGTTTTTTATGACAATGATTTTGAGGTTTTTATAGACACCGATAATAATACACATCAATATTATGAATTTGAGGTGAATGCTTTAAATACCATGTTCGACTTATTTATGCCAAAGCCTTATCGTAATGGCAGCGGACCAATGATTGTTTATAATGCACCCGGTATGAAATGGGCTGTTGATGTTCAGGGTACAATTAATGATCCTAGTGATGTGGATAAAGGCTGGACTACCGAAATATTTATTCCTTTTGGCGCTGTAACCATCGGTGCTAACGCCAGAATTCCTCTTGATGGCGATTTTTGGCGAATCAACTTTTCTAGAGTGGAATGGGATACAGAGATTAAAGATGGAAAATATGTGAAGAAGAAAGATGCAAATGACAAAGTACTTCCGGAACATAATTGGGTTTGGTCTCCACAAGGTGTAGTTAATATGCATTTCCCGGAGCGTTGGGGATATTTATTCTTTAGTAAACCTACAGACGGCTCACAGCCTAAAAATTATTCAATCCCATATAGTGAAGAACAAAAGAAACACCTTTGGCATGTTTACTACCTTCAAAAAGAATATTTTCAGAAGAATAAGTCGTATGCAGCTACACTCAGCCAATTGGGAATAATGGAAGATAGCTTTGATGTTAAAGGCAATGAAAATAAGCTTTGGATGGAAGCAACAAGTCGTCAATTCATGATTTATATTAGCAATGAGCAAAGTTCATATTCTCTCAACGATGAAGGTTTAGTACATACACTAAAACAGGGAAAGAGATAATCTAAATTCTATTTTTACTTCTAAGAACTTTCCCAATCTACCCTAGATTAAAATTTTTTGTATTTTTTTTCGTTTCTTTTAGAAATCTAACTATTGTTAGAAGGCATTTTTCTTTCAGTTTCAAGGCATTGTAAGTAGATACATTAAATTGAAATGGCTCATTTTTGTTTGCTAATTCTCTAGAATTATCTATTATTTATGTGCAAAGGTGCCAATCTGGAGTATTTGACTTCCTGGTTAATAATTTGATAAAATGAAAATCCGATTGCAAAAACTGTTTGTTTTTATACCTGCATTTTTGCTTTTAGTTTTTGCTAATTCCCAATTATTAGCTCAACAAAGAGCCATGTTTACTCAGTACATGTTTAATGGTTTGGTTATAAATCCAGCCTATTCGGCCATGGACGAAGCTTTAAATGTAACAGCTTTGGCACGTCAACAATGGGTGGGTTTTAAAGGTGCTCCCAATACTCAAACATTATCGATGCATACCCCCATCCGTCAATCAAATACTTCTCTGGGCTTTATTTTTTTAAGAGATCAAATTGGTGAGGTAATTGCTGAAAATGGCGTTTTAGGTACTGTCGCCAATAGGGTGGAGTTAGGTAATGAAACTTTTCTTGCTCTGGGACTTAATGCAGGACTTAGCAAATATGTTGGACAATACAGTTTGGCTGGAAGTACTTCTTCTTTCGATCCTGTTTTTTTAGATCAAAATTATTTTAGGGGGACAATGGGTTTCGGTTTAATGTTATTTTCCCCGAAGTTTTATGCGGGATTCTCTTCGCCGTATTTTATTAATCATGATTTTGTATCTGATTCTTCAGCTCCAGTTAATCAAAAGGCTCACTTTATCCTGCAGGGTGGTTATCTCCAAGATTTAGGTGATGATGTCAAATTTAAGCCCAGTGTTTTGCTAAAGTATGTGAATGGATCCCCACTTCAAATAGATTTAAATGCACATTTTTTATTGAAAGAAACATTTTGGATTGGTGCCTCATGGCGCTCAATGGATTCTTTTGACATCTTAGCAGAAATGCAGGTTAGCCCTAATTTACAATTGGGATATTCCTATGATTTTACCACGTCTAGGCTTGCTACTGTTGAAAAAGGTTCTCATGAAATTGTTTTGAGCTTCCGTATTCTTACCCGTGGGAGTACCAAATTATTACCTAAATGCTATTTTTAAGTAGGATTTAATCTACCGAAACAGTCAGGCCCTCTTGCTGTAAAATTTTTCGATAAATTTCAACTTCTGTATACGAACCCTCTAATACGTTGCATTTCCCATCGTTATGAACAGTCCAGGCAATGCGCTCCGCTTGTTTTTCAGTATAATCAAGGTATTTTATCAAACAGTGGATGACGTGCTCAAAAGTATTGGTATCGTCGTTCCACAATATCAGGCGATGGTTAACTTTTAACGCTGCCAATACTTCCTCAAGCGTTAGTGTTTCTTCCTTTACCTCGGTTTCCATTCTGCAAATTACGCAATTTCGCATTGAATTAAAAAACCGGCTATTCCTGAATGAGTGCAGTGACTTCAATTTCAATGAGTAAGTCGGGGTCGATCAGCCGGTTAACCTCTATCATACTAGTAGCAGGTTTAATGTCTTTGAAAAATTCAGAATGTGCTCTTCCTGCTTCTTCCCATTTACTGATATCAGTAACATACATCCTTGTACGTACGATATCATTCATGGATGCACCAGCCTGGATGAGGGTTTTTTCAATTTTCTGAAAAATGAAAATCGTCTGACTGTAAAGGTCGCCTATTCCGATAATTGTTTTTCCATCAACCGATGTGGTGCCAGAAATCTCAATTTGATTGCCAATACGTACGGCTCTGCTATACCCTACGAGATCCTCCCATACTGCTCCTGATGATATGTTTACTCGTTTCATTTATTTTTTAACTTCCTTTTGCTGATCGGGTCATCATTTCAAGCATATCCCACATTTCTGGAGTAATGGCTTCTAGTCCGTTAAACTGACCCGCTCCTTGTAACCACTCGCCGCCATCAATAGTAATTACCTCGCCGTTGATGTAGCCTGAGAAATCAGACATCATGAAAGCGGCCAAATTTGCAAGCTCTTGATGATCTCCAACACGCTTTAAAGGAACTCGATTTTTAAAATCAAACTGTTTGGCCATATCCCCTGGAAGGAGCCTATCCCATGCGCCTTTAGTAGGAAATGGCCCTGGAGCAATGGCGTTGTTTCTGATGCCATATTTGCCCCATTCAGCGGCCAGTGAACGCGTCATGGCAAGTACACCACCCTTTGCACAAGCCGAAGGCACAACATATCCTGAGCCAGTAAAAGCATAGGTAGTTACAATATTTAAAATAGTACCCGCTTGTTTTTCTTTAATCCAATGCTTACCAACGGCCATGGTGCAGTTTGCAGTGCCTTTTAACACAATATCGATGATAGTTGAAAAGGCATTGGCTGAAAGTCGCTCCGTAGGTGAAATGAAGTTACCTGCTGCATTGTTTAATAGTCCGTTCACCTGACCGAAAGTTTCGAGTGTTTTTCTCAGAACCTCCTCCACCTCTTCCGGCTTGCGCACGTCACATTGAACCGCCAGCACTTTAGCTCCACCCTTATTGCTCGCGGCTGCTTCCACTTCCATTTCAGCTGCAGTTTTAAGGAGCACATCCATCTTTCTGCTGGTAATCACCACATTGGCTCCCAGTTTCAGAAAATAGGTGCTCATGGCTCTACCTAGACCGGTACCTCCACCTGTCACTATTATTGTTTTGCCACTTAAGGCGTCATCGCGCAACATAGGTTCATTATACATATTAGGCCGATTTTTGTTGTAAATTCTGGATAATTGTTTTTAGAATGGAGCGCGTTGATGGCGACCACCACTGTGCCAACATTGGCCCCAACACTTCTGTAGGATCTATACTTACTTTTTTGAGCAGATCTTCACGCATATTTATTTTGCTTTGCTGCCATGTATTGCGTTCCAGCTTAATGTAGCTCAACATTTTACGTTCTGCAGCATGTAAAATACTTTCAGGATCTACCACTTCATCAATCAACCCGACAGTTAAAGCTTCATGTGAGTTCAATAGTTTCCCCTCGAGTAAAAAACGGTATGCATTTGCTTGCCCTAACCAGAAGGAGTAAAGGTGGAATATGCTTTCGGGAACAATAATTCCTACTGGAACTTCATTCAGTCCGATGATAAATTTCCCTTCAGCCATTATTCGGTAATCGCAACAGAGGGCTAGTACACATCCACCTGCGGGACTATGGCCGCTGATGGCTGCAATCATTGGTTTTTTGAAAGAAACTAAGCTAGTTACTAAGTCCAAAAAGTCAATCCAAAAACTTTTTATAGTCTCCTCATCATAATCATACAGCTCAATAAGATCAAGCCCTGCAGAGAAAAATCCATTTTGACCCGTTAAAATTAGTCCGGCAATGGAATCATCATTTTCAATGTTCCTAATCATTTGATGCAGCTCATTCACCATTTCTGCATTTATTGCATTCGAGCGGCCGCGATTTAGTGAAAGAACGGCTATTTTATCTTTTATATTAACTTTTATCGTGTTCATGTTTATTTAACGCTGTATCTGAATATTTGTCGGCCAATACTTCCATCAATATTTATTCCCTCAACAATGGCTTTGTAGTTTCCTTTTCCATCTGAGTTATAGAACTCAACACTTGCCTTTCCAGTGGTGTCGCTAATCACATTTGGATTCCAATAAATGGTAGTTCTAAGATCTGAAATTGTTGTATTTATAGCAGGATCACTATAATTTTGCGAGTAAAACTCGCGACCCTTGTAAAAACCTTTCGGATTATAGCCCATAATTCCTGAGGCATAATTTCTATAGTCTGTATTGGATTCGCCCCGCTTAGTAGTGATAATGAGCACACCACCGCCACCTCTCATTCCGTAAATTGCAGTATTTGCACCACTTTTTAATATTTCGATGGTCTCCACATCATTGGGATTGATAGATGAAAGAAATTCGGGCTCGACATAAGCTCCATCCAAGATAATTTGCATAGGTATCGGACCAGAAAAAGAAGAAGTCATGTTTCTGGTGGCATAAACGATATCATTCATGACTACAATTCCAGCAAATCTGCCTTGGATACATTGGACAATGGTAATGCAATTCTGTAGCTGATCAGCCTTTATTATCGCATCGGCTCTGCCTGCCCCATTTAAATTTGCAGAATAGTTTACGTCTAATTTTTGCTCCACAACTTTTACTTCGTCGAGCATGATATTTCTTGTAATGAGTCCGTTTTTCTTTAAGTCATCGTACTGCGCGCGACTGTTTTTGAGGTATGCAAGCATAGATTTATTCACATTTACCTCAATCATAGGTCCGTTTTTGTTCTTTGTTACCAATTGTGCCGGAATCCTATCGAGCTGGATTTCTACGTTTTTTTTATCTTTTTCATTTCTTGCCTGAACAATAAATTTCGTGCTATCATCAAAATAAAGATTGTCAAACCGAAATTGTCCGTTGCTATCAGTCAAGGTGTCGATCAAAAATTGAGTCCCGGATGAGGAAAACAAGGTTACTTTCCCCCCAATAATGGGTTTACCAGACATGGAGGTTACTTTACCACTTACTTGCATACTCTTTTCTACTTCAAAAACTAGGCTAGGGTAACTGTCTGTTAAGATATTTTTCCATTCGAAACGGCGCCACCCTTGGGTTAATAGTAGATTGTCGAGTTGCTTAACTTTGTTGGCATTAACATCTGTGAAGTAATAATTTGGTTTCTCAATAAAACCTCTAAGATCCGAACTGAGTAAAAGGTTTGAAATGATGCTTGTCTCATTTTCTTCATCAAAAGGCACTTTTGTTTCATCGATCACAGAAATAGAAAAACTTCCAAGGGTTGGTTTTCCTTTTGGATTGCTCACATCCAGCATGAGCTTCACTTTTTCTCTCTGTTGATATTCAAGCTTCGCTGAACTAAGCTTGATATTCAAAAAATCAGAGTGATTGATGAAAACTAATCGCTCGGCAACGGGCTCATTATTGGGCGAAAACAATGTTAATTGTAATATGCCTGTTGGGAAGCGTGATTTTGGGATAGAAGAGCTGAAAACACTACTGTTCATTTTATTTTTTGATACGAATAGTACTTGTCCATTGCTTTGTGCAACAAGCGTTAACTCTGAATCTGGTTGCTGGAGTTCGTTGGAAGAGATTTTTATTTTAAGCTCCATTGGATCCAAATTATCGGCGCTTAAAACATAGCCCTTTGCTTTTACTTTAGGGAGAGGAATGACTTTTTCTGAGCCATCTTCAAATGTAAGGTATGCGGCATAAGTATTTGATGCTGATGGCTTGATTTTGAATGAGCCCATTCCGGCATATTCTGATTTAAATTCGCTTAGTTTATTTTGGTTTTGATCTGCAATATAACCACTCACGGGAAGACCTAGGCCATCTGACCCCAGCGATTTAAAGGCAACCCTTGTACTAATTCCATCAGTTAAGTCGCCACCCTCAGGAAAGAATTGAACATCCGTTTCCTTTGATGTTGTCTTTACCGGAAAGCTTTTGCTAGCACTTACTTTTTCGTTCAAGCGAATTTTAGTTAGAATTTTCCCGGACTTTAAGATAAAAGGTTGGTTGTTCACGAAACTTAGCTGAAGTGTCCCATTTAAATCCGTTATTCCTTTTCCTTTGAGGATGCTTCTAAAGTCTAAAACAACTTCGTAGCTTACCTCTTTATTGCTCAAAGGAGCACCAGCCATATCGGTATAATTTAAATTAGCCAATACCCTCTGACCCTTTGGATCCTTGCTAAAAGTATAATCTGCCTGTGTTAGTACCGTATTTGAAATGGAATTGCCAATGGTAATTGTTTTATCGAAGAAATATTCTTCGTCAAAATTTCGCATCCAATTGGTATAGGCGCGTATCCTATAATTTCCTTCTTTTAGAGAATCGCTAAGTGCAAAATCACCCGAGCTAAGTCCCACTTCTATAGGCAGGGTCAAAGATTGTTTCACAGAATCTTTATCATTAATTAGTTCTACATAAAGAATCTTGCTCAAATCTGACAACTCATTCCTCTCAGCAGTAACGATATAGGCCTTGAACCAAATATTGTCCCCAATGGCATAATATGGCTTATCAAGGTGGAGGTGAACTTTTTCTTGCGGATATTGCAAGCGGTATTTTTCAATCTGCTGGAGAATCTTTTTTAGGGGATCATCTTGTCCTACAAAGCCAAATGCAATGGCGGATGCAATGATAGAAAATAAGATAAAAAGATACTTTTTCATAGTTTCCTTTAAATGAATTTGGAATATTTCAAAAATATTTGGCTCTCAATTTTAACGATGGTGTATTTTACTGAAATCCGCTTTGGTTAAAACACCAAGCCTCAATTTGATCTAAATTGAGGCTAGCTAGTGTAATATACGAATTTTTTGATTCAAAAATTTAGAATGTATTCTTCCACATCATGCTTTCAACCGGTTTGGTTGTTTTATTAGTATATTTTGCATTGCTTTTTGTATTGTACATTGTTTCTACGTCGCCCTCTACAACGAAGTAGATTAATTGCCCAATAGGCATTCCTGCATAAATTTTTACGGGCTGAGCACAAGAAATTTCAAGTGTCCAGGTATTGCAGAATCCTACATCGCCCTTGCCAGCGGTAGCATGAATATCTATCCCTAAACGGCCTGTACTTGATTTTCCTTCTAAAAAAGGAACATGCCTGTGGGTTTCCGTGTATTCAAGCGTAACTCCGAGGTAAAGGGTGTTGGGTTGAAGCACAAATCCATCTTTTGGAATTTCAAAGTGGTCAATTTCGTTATGGGCCTTCGCATCTAAAACTCTGTTTTTATATGTTGCCAAGTATTTACCCAAGTGTACATCATAGGAATTTGTGCCCAAACAATCCTTTTTAAAGGGTTCTATGATGATATTCCCCTTTTCAATTTCTTCGAGTATGATTTTATCAGAAAGTATCATAAATAAGCTTAAGATTTCGACTAAATTATGATTAATTTGAGATAGTTTTGCAGGTATTTTAATTTATTAAATGGCTCTCGCTTATCATAAAAAAATCGACTCCTCAACTGCTTTCGCTATATGGAAGATTGAAGAGTCTGCAGATGAATTATTGGCTCAATTGCAATTAAAAGAGCATGAAAAATCGTATCTTGAAAGTCTGGTGAGCGACAAAAGAAATATGCACTGGTTAAGTACGCGCGTATTACTTCGCAAAATGATGGATACTGAAGAGTACATCGACTGCAGGGTGGATGATAGCGGGAAGCCTTATTTGACAAATTTTCCTCATTTTATTTCCCTCAGTCATTCTTATGATTATGCTGCCGTAATGGTCAGTAAGAATAAAGCGGTAGGAATTGATATTGAACTTATAAAAAACAAAATTGATC
>JBIHZP010000261.1:0-2870 GCA_044231315.1 Daejeonella sp.
ACTCAAATCTTTAAATGCGAATTATACGCTTATTTCTGGCTCAGATGAATTGAGATTGAATAATGCCATTAAGTGCATTGACTCTTTTTTGCTGGGTAATATTTAGAGATTTTCTTTAATTCCTAATAATTAATAAGGGTTTGATTAAGGAGTACGGATTCAAGTTAATTCTATTTAATATTAACTTCTGACCATATTTATTTTAATGCCGGTGCCATTTATTAATGCTTATTCGATTATACACCTATTTAAAATTCATTTTAATTTTTTAAAGCTTTCATGCAACACATAGAAATAGTCTGCGTCTTATAAATAATAATTATAAAAATTTGGAATCTGTTTACGTAGATCAGCATTTTGTCCTTGTGGTTGAATGCAGAAATGGGAGTAGAAAAGCACATAACGACTTATACAAACTCTATTCAAGAGCAATGTTCAATGTCGCTATGCGTATTCTTGACGATGCAGATGAGGCTTCAGATGTATTACAGGAAGCATTTGTAGATGCTTTTTCACGTATTTCCGATTTTAGACAGGAGACTACCTTCGGGATGTGGTTGAAACAAATTGTTATTAACAGATCAATCAGTCAGTTGCGAAAACGTAAAATGGAACTTGTTCCGATTGATGAAACAGATGTTGAATCTCTTCCGGATACAGAGAATTTCGACTCTGAAGAACAAGAACTTCAAATAAAACAAGTACACGCTGCAATTCAGCTTCTTCCTGATGGCTACCGGGTAGTACTAACGCTTTATCTGTTGGAAGGTTATGATCATGAAGAAATCTCGCATATAATGAGAATCAGTGAAAATACTTCTAGATCGCAATATATGCGTGCAAGAAGAAAGCTTGTTGAAATATTAAGAGGTCAAGGAATAAATTATAGGTCTGAATTAGGAAAAATATAATAATGAAAGAAAGATTAGAAAGTTTTGTAAGAGACAATAAGAAAGATTTCGACCAATTCGAGCCACCTGCCGTTCTTTGGGACAGGATAGAAAAGCAATTAGATGAAAAAAAGATCGGGATGCAGGTTGAGAATGGACTAAAAAAAGAAAAAGTTGTTCGTGTGAGCTTTTTACTGAAAGTAGCCGCCACCATAATTCCTCTCCTTTTTGCAGGTTTATGGTTCTATCAATACCAGGTCAGGCAATCAACTGAGCTCAGTAATATCGATCCTAAGCTGGCGAAACAGCAGATCCACTATTCTTCGCTAATAGAGCTTAAGCGTTCTGAATTAAAACGAATTGAAAATGAAGAACCTCAATTGTACAAAGAGTTTTCATCCGAAATCAAGAAAATGGATCTAAACTATCAAAAATTAAAGAATGAATTGCCGGCAAGCCCTAACCAGGAAGAAACTGTTAAGGCGATGATACAAAATCTTCAAATCCAAACCGAGCTGTTAAATCAGCAGCTACAAATAATTCAACAGATTAATCAAATTAAAAAAGACAACGAGTATGGAAATCAAGATATTTAAAAAGGCAATAGTATTGAGTCTTACACTTTTGTTTAGTGAAATGGCATTAGCTCAGACTACCCCAATTGTTTATTTGAACGACTCAAAAATCAGGGTTGATTTAAATAACATTGAATTTGATGTTGCTAAGGCACTTAAAACAGTGCGTCTTGAATTGAAAAGCTTAAACTTTAGGCGTATTGGTGCTGCGTTTGACGCGATTGGAAAAGATATAGACAGAGAATTTAGTGATGTTGACTTTGAAATTGTTAGTGATAATCTGGAGAGCCGCAATGTCTATATGGATGCTGCAGAAAAAACTAAACGCCTCGTGAAGTCGTTCCAGGTCGATAAGGATGATAAACTTGTAATTAATAACCAATACGGGAAAGTTGCTGTGCATGTTTGGAATAAGAATGAAATCAAAGTTGAAGTGGAGATTAAAGCCTTTGAATCCTCCGAAAATAGCGCCAATCAATTATTAGAACGTGTAAATATTTCAGAAACTCAGGTAAACAATCTCATCAGTATTAAAACTAATTTTGGAAAGATTTCGGAAAATTTCAGATCCTACATAAAAAAGGGTGGAGAAGATAAAAGAAGAATTCAAGTTAATTATGTAATCTACATGCCTGCAAAAAATGCATTGGATATTGAAAATAAATACGGTGGTATTGAAATTGAAGACTTTGCCGGGCCGCTTAATATTAATAGCGTTTACGGTTCATTTTCTGCGGGAAAAATCGACCACCCTGAAAATCAAGTAAAAGTGACTTATGGATCTGCAAGTATAGATAATTTTTCGAATGGGGATTTATTGGTTACTTATGGAAGTTTAAAGCTTAATGAGGCTGATAAACTTAATGCAACAATTAAGTACAGTAGTGCCAAAGTTGCGCACCTTAGCAATGGAGGTATATTTAACCTGGCATACAGCAGCGGATTTAAAATTGATGAGGTAGATAAAAATGTCAAAAATCTTACTATTTCTTCATCTTATTCAGGTGTAACACTAGGAATTGATGAAACTGCTGATTTCGATTTTGATGTGACGGTTAGCTATGCTGGATTTAATTATACAGCTGACCGCATAAGTATTAATGATGTGCCAACTGCTGCAGGTAAATCAAAAGGGTGGAACCCAACTAAAAACTTTAAGGGGCAGGTGGGTAAAGGTTCTGACTCACGTATTATTATTAAATCCAGTTACGGGGCGGTAAAATTTTTATAGATTCTCTTTTTAGGGAGTAATAACCTTTCGCTTTCCGGCGGGAGGTTTTTTCTTTTATTCCTAAACTCTTTAACCTATTTTTACAAAAAAATAATAATTATGGAATGGTTAGCAAACCCTGAAATCTGGATATCATTAATCACCTTAACAATTCTTGAAATAGTTCTTGGAATA
>JBIHZP010000263.1:0-2864 GCA_044231315.1 Daejeonella sp.
TGAATTATCCTTTTTATTGGGGACATTCATGGCATGTCCTAAAGGGGGTGAGTGTGGGATATTCGCGAATGTACCTACCATTTATTCCACCTTATACCGGTAGATAAACCTTGATAAATTCCCTTCTATATCTGTTCCCTCTACAATTGCTTTATAGCTCCCTTTATTGTCGCTATTATAAAACTCAAGTGCCATTGTTCCATTTGCATCGGTGAAAACCCTAGGGTTCCAATAAACGGTAGTACGGTAGTCAGACCCCTGGGTTTTGCTTTCAGCTGTCAGGTATTTAGGATTATAAAACTCCTTCTTTTTTAGATATCCCTGTGGGTTGAATGTCAATACATTGCTTGGTGGGAAAAGTTTTCTCAAATCTTCTGCAGTAACTGCAGTGCCTTTAACCGCCTTTTTTGTATTTATAACCAAGATACCGTTGGTGTTGTAAGTTCTGCTAACAAGCCCCATATCGTCTTTCAAGAAAATCTCTACGTTATCTACATCTGCCGTTTGTACACTATTTAGGTAAGAGGCGTCTACGGGCATTCCATCTAAGAATATTTGCACTGGAACCCTTACTCCGCTATTAAAAGCCCGGGTCACGTAGAAATTATTATCTGAATAGGTAAGTCCCATTGCGGATGTTTGCAAACAACTAAGAAATACGAGACAGCCCTGAAAGCGGTCGGAATTAATTAGATGATCGGGAACTGGAGGGAGACCCGAAAGTGCAGGATGATCGGAGTGGCTTGGCTTTTTGACTGCTGAAGAGGTGATTACAACCTCTTGAAGCATTTGTGTGACCATTCGGTATTGTCTTTTACTATGATCTAAATAAGGTAAAAGCACACTATCGATGTTTAGTTTCTCATCGGATTTGTTTATATTCTTCGTGATTGATGGAAAGGCGTTTCCATTTAGCATAATCATCATATTTTTTGCCGCATTTGGGCTACGAGCACTAATGCTTGCTTCCGTAGAATCCGGAATATTTACATTTTCAAATTTAAATTCCCCTCGAACATTAGATTTTGTTTCGGCATAAAAACGACTTTCTGGAACAACTAGCTTCAGGCTACCATTGGAAACGGGCATTCCATTAGATGATCTCAGTATTCCTGAAAACTCAATGCCTTGTTCTGGTAAAACATTAATTACAGGATCCTTTCCTGCTACGATACTCTTATAAGAAAACTTTCTATACCCTTGGGTCATCATTAAAAGGTCGAGGTCAGCTATTTTTTTCTCGTTTATTTGATGGAAGTAATAATTAGGCTTCTCAATAAAACCTTGTAACTCGGAGGAAATAAGAAATGAGCTCAAAATGGAGCTTTCTTCATCTTCATTGATTGGCACTTTGGTTTCATTATAAACGGAAATTGAAAAATTCCCTTCCACGGGTGTATTTTTTGTCTTTGCCAACACGGTCATTTTTACTGGCTGGCGCATTCCGTATATTTTTTTGTCGGATGTTAGGTTTAAACTCGAAACATTTGTATGCTTTACAAAGACAAGGCGCTCGGTTAATGGTTCTCCTTTCGTATTAAAGACGGTTATCTGTACAATTCCATCTGGGAATTTACTCTTTGGAATGGCTGCTCCAATATTTAGAGTGTTTAAAGCCGCCTGTGCGGCAAAAGCAATAATACCCTTGCTCCGCGCAACTAAATAGTAATTCTTGTCTTGATTGGCATTCAAATAGGCTTGGTTAGCACCGATTTGAACCATAATGTTACTTGGAGTATTACTAAGTACGGAAATACTGATACCTGATTTTTTAGCCTCGGGTAATGGAATATTCTTTTTTATCCCATTGGCGAAGCTAAGATTGGCGGTATAGGTTTTTCCGCTTTCTGGCAATAATGTGAAGCTACCCATCCCTAAATGTTGCGATTCAATTTTACTTATCACTTTCCCGGTATTGTCAACTACCTCACCTTTAAACTCAACTCCTAATCCTTTTTCTTGTATTGCTTTGAAGGCGATTTTAGATTTGATGTTCTCAATGAGATCACCTCCCTCCGGAAAGAACTGTATATCGGCATCAGCAAATGCATTTTTTAGTGAAAATGTTGAGGTAATCAAGCGATTTACGTCAGCTTCAATGATGGTCTCTAAAAGGCCTGTATCTAATGCGGCTTTCTGACTAGCAGATAATTTTAAAGCTAATTTACCCATTGCATCTGTTGTTTCACGACCACGGGCAATGGTTTCAAATTTAGAAATTAACCTCCAACTCACCTTTTTATCGGCCATTGCTTTCCCGTCTGGGTCCTGGAATTTGAGATTGGCATTTATCAGCGGGCTTGTGTCGGCATTCACTCCATTAAGTGCTATGCTGGTGATGATTCTTCTGTTGATCGCATCTCCGACGGGGATATTTTTAGTAAAAAATAAATTTTCACTAAAGTTTAACATCCAATACGTATAGGCACGTACTCTATAATTACCTGATTTATAAGCCAATGGATCGAGTGTAATACTGCCATAAGCCGATGTATTGACAATTGGTAGTCTCATAGATCGTACCAGCGTATCGTTCTCAGAAATCAAATCCACATATAAAACCTTACTTAAATCGGATGGTTGGTCTTGCCCCATCGCAACATAAGCCTTGAACCAAATCGTATCCCCAACGGCATAGTATGGTTTATCAAAATGTAGATATACTTTCTCGTAAGGATAATCCTCAACAATTTTTTGAGATTTTTCAATTAAATTGTTAAGGCTAATGGTGTCTTGAGCTAAAGCAAAAACAGATTGAAAAAGGAAAAAAATAGTAATGTATAAAAATCTTGATAAGTTCATTTGTGTACAATAAAAGAATATAACGCTAATATATAGCAAATGATCTTTTTATCACAGATTAC
>JBIHZP010000264.1:0-2855 GCA_044231315.1 Daejeonella sp.
CACCTTCCGATTTATTTCTCAAAATAACGTAATAGTAATTATAAAGCGTTCCCTGCAATTGAACCGCAAAGAATGCGATGAACGCATATAAAAAACTTGTTTTGGTTACAAAAGCAATCGTAGTAAAAATTATAAAATTTAAAATAATGTCGAAAACACTATCTAAATATCTTCCAGTATAAGATGGAGTTTGATTGATCCTAGCTAGTTCACCATCGGCGGCATCAATAATTGATTTTAAGATGATAAAAAAAGATGCCCACAAATAAAAACCTTGACTAATACAATAAATTGCAATAAGTCCCGATACCCCAAAAAGTAAGGTGACATGAATGGGAGTAATGCAGGTATGGCTTATTGAGTTTGCGAATAATTTTCCTGCTGATCTACCGTAATCGGACAGATCAAGAAACTTATCACGAGAATTTAATTTTGACATTAGAGACAGAGGGTAATGCTTGTGACAATATAGTCGAGATTACAAAGGTATAATTGTTTATTGTATTGCCATTAATAAATCTGATATCTTGATTAATTTCATTTCTTAAACTAAATCCCAAAAGGGTGATGTGAGGGCTTTTGTCTTATTAATTTGATAATTTTTATTATGACAATATTGCGACCTAAATTATAGCCCTTATTAAAACATTACCTTTATTATTGTGCTCATTTAACACTAAAAATACTAATGGATAAAAATAATACGCTACGAGGTCTAATCGATGCCGAAGATCAACTTTTGGATCTGATTTCTGATGAGCATATTTCTACCTCATTTGATACTCCACTGAAGCCAGATGCCTTCAAAATGGATGATGAAACTAAGATTCAACTTATAGCCAAGCATTTCACTCAAATTATGGACATTTTGGGTCTTGATTTGACTGATGATAGCTTGAAGGATACTCCGAAAAGGGTGGCCAAAATGTATGTTAAAGAGATCTTTAGTGGTTTAAATCCAGATCTCAAACCATTGCCAACTTTATTTGAAAACCAGTACAAATACAATCAAATGCTGGTTGAGCGTAATATTTCAGTTTACAGTAATTGTGAGCATCATTTTGTTCCAATTACGGGTAAAGCGCATGTGGCTTATATCAGTAATGGAAAGGTGATCGGCCTCTCTAAACTCAATCGAATTGTTCAATATTTTTCTCAAAGACCGCAAGTTCAGGAGCGATTAACCATTCAAATTGCCAATGAAATGAAAGCTGCATTAGGGACTGAGGATGTGGCAGTTATCATTGATGCTCATCATCATTGTGTATCTTCAAGAGGTGTTCGTGATATGAATAGTTCAACAGTTACTGCAGAATATTGTGGCAAGTTTTTATTGCCTGAAACAAGGAATGAATTTTTAAAACATATCGGATAATGAATTTTCAAGGTAAAAATATTTTAATTGTGGGTGGTAGTTCGGGCGTGGGACTCTCCTTGGTGAAATCGCTTGCTGCCAATGGCGCAAAAGTATACTCAGCAAGTAGAAATACCTCGGCAGAATGGCCAGCAGGTATCATTCATATTCCATTTGATGTGCTAGCCGAGGGTGCATCTGTAGCGGACAGTTTGCCAGAACAATTACATGGATTAGTCTACTCCGTGGGAAGTATTACTTTGAAACCTTTTAGCCGGTTAACAGAAGAAGACTTTATCACTGAATATCGATTAAATGTGGTTGGTGCCGCAAAAACCATTCAGCAGGCTTACCGTGCTTTGAGAGGTGCTAAACCTTCATCAATCGTTTTAATTAGCTCGGTAGCAGCACGTACCGGTATGAGTTATCATGCAAGTATTGCTTCTGCAAAAAGTGGGGTAGAGGGTTTAGCACTCTCCTTAGCTGCAGAGTTTGCATCTCAAGAAATCCGTGTAAATGTGGTTGCTCCCTCATTAACAGACACTCCAATGGCAGCAAGTCTCTTAAGTACACCTGATAAACGTGAAGCATCCGCAAAGCGTCATCCACTAGGTAGAATAGGAACGCCTGATGATATTTCTTCTGCAATTTCATTCTTATTGTCGGATGAAAGTTCTTGGATTAGCGGACAAGTACTTGGTGTGGATGGTGGTATGAGCTCTTTAAAAACGCTTTAGGTTATGAATATTAATCGGGATCATATCTCTGTGATGGAGAAACGTTTTCGTACGACTTTTATCAATAGTCTGCCAGGTTATAAATGCCTTCAATTGCTCGGAACTGTCAGTGAAGGGGGGATTACTAACCTCGGCTTATTTAACTCTGTTTTTCATCTTGGTGCTGATCCAGCTTTGTTAGGGATGATATTTAGGCCGGATGGTGATGATCATGATTCCTTAAAAAATATTATACAAACAAGGGATTACACACTAAATAATGTATTGCCCGAGTGGTTTAAACAAGCTCATCAAACAAGTGCAAGATTCCCATCTGGACATTCCGAGTTTGAGCCTTGTGGTTTTAAAGAGTCTTATTTAGAAGGTTTTAAAGCACCTTTTGTAGCACAGTCAAGCATTCAAATTGGTCTGGAGATGAGAGAGTTAATTGATATTTCCATAAATAATACTAAAATGCTTATCGGTGAAATAGTTCATGTTTCAATGGATGATAGTATTTTAGAGAGCGATGGCAATGTAGATCATTTAAAAGCGGGCACAGTTACCGTTACCGGCTTAGATAGCTATTTTACCACATCACATTTAGGCAGGTTGGCCTATGCTAAGTTTGTTTAATTCGCGGCAATAGAAAAAGAAATTTTGGTTAAAAACAAGACTGATGTTTTAATTATTGGAGCGGGACTTGCCGGTCTCAGTGCAGCGCGTGTGCTAAAAAGCGCTGGTCGTAATATTAAGATTCTTGAGGCTTCAGATGCCCCGGGAGG
>JBIHZP010000001.1:0-27578 GCA_044231315.1 Daejeonella sp.
CTTTAATTAAATTAGATGCTTGATTTAGCTCAAGTGGCAGGGCAATAATGGAATCAGCACTTTTTGATCTTCTTCTTTCTTTTAGGGAATAATAATTTTTTATGCGTTTAATATAGCTGATGTCTTCGGCAGAAAAAACTAGTGCCAACGACTTTGATTGAGGCAAATACATGGTTTTTACACCAGAACGAGCAGATTGAATAGCTGCTGCTACCGCTGCGGAATTGTCTCCAATCACTAAAACCCCAGTTTTTGTAGTCTGCGCTTGAGAAGCAATGCATGCACTTATTAAAAATAAAAGGATGTGAATTTTACGTGTCATAATAAATTTATCGATGGGCTTAATTTACTGTTTCTTTTATTAAATTTATGCTCATCCATTAATAAGCTTATATGAAACTCATTACCCGTCGGAATAGTATTATTGCTGTACTTTGTTTGTTAAGTTTTACATTGGGTGGGTTTATCACCCAAAAGGTGGAAGAAGAAAAGATTAGCATCGCTTTGGTGAGAGCGGCTCAAAAGATTATCGGACTTGATTTTACGGATGCGGAGGCCGATTCTATGCTTACAGATTTGGAGGGTCAGCGTGCCAGTTATGCGGCTCTTCGCAAATTAAATATACCTAATTCAGTATCCCCAGCTTTAAATTTTAATCCACTTCCTGTGGGTTATGAGTTTCCTGACCAGTCGAACTATTTTAAAGTTAGCTCAGCAAATACTACAAAACTTCCTTCTGTTAAGGATGACCTTGCATTTTATACTATTGTTCAGTTGGCTGATTTAATCCGGACTAAACAAATTTCCTCTGTTGATTTAACGCAATTTTTTATTGACCGTATTAAAAAATATGATTCAAAATTGATGTTTGCTATTTCCATTACCGAAGCGCGCGCTTTGAAGCATGCGAAAAAAGCAGATGCTGAAATTGCTGCCGGAAAATACAAGGGCTTATTACATGGAATTCCTTTTGGCGCAAAGGATTTATTGGCAGCGAAGGGTTATAAAACTACCTGGGGATCCGTTCCTTATAAAGATCAAACAATTGATGTGGATGCAACTGTAATTACTAAGCTTGAAGATGCAGGTGCAATTTTGATTGCTAAAATGACTTTGGGAGAGTTAGCCATGGGTGATGTTTGGTTTGGGGGTAAAACAAAAAATCCTTGGAATTTAAATCGTGGTTCAAGTGGCTCTTCAGCGGGTTCTGCTTCTGCTGTAGCTGCCGGTTGTATGCCTTTTGCCATCGGTTCAGAAACGTTAGGTTCCATTGTTTCACCTTCATCAGAATGTGGCACAACGGGACTTCGTCCGAGTTTTGGTAGAATAAGTAAATATGGTGCCATGGCTCTGAGCTGGAGCATGGATAAATTAGGTCCGATTACGCGCAGTGTAGAAGATTGTGCCATTGTTTTCAATGCTATTCAGGGTGCCGACAAAAAAGATTTAAGCCTTATTTCAGCGCCATTTTATTATACATCGCCCCAAAACGCAAGCCTAAAGGGTATGCGCATAGGTTTTATTAAGTCGGAATTCAATAGAAAGTATGCCAATTCGGCCAACGATAGCTTGAGTCTCCAAAAATTAAAGGACATGGGAGCAGAGTTGGTTGAACTGGAGCTACCTGTACTTCCTTACCGGGATATGCTTATCATTTTATCGGCCGAAGCTGGTGCTGCCTTCGAAGACCTTACTTTGTCAAACCGCGATGATACCATGGTTAAACAAGATAAAAATGCCTGGCCAAGTGGCTTCCGCTCTTCGCACTTCATTCCTGCAGTTGAGTATATTCAAGCTAATCGTGCTAGAGCTATTCTTATTGAAGAGATGAATAAAAAAATGAAAGGTTTGGATGCTTTTATTGCACCAGCTTTCGGACAAAATTTGGTAGCTACCAATTTAAGTGGTCATCCTTGTGTTGTTTTACCCAACGGATTTAGAAATGGTCTGCCCACTAGTATTACCTTTACCGGACAGCTGTTTGGAGAAGGTAAATTATTGAAAATCGCGGAGGCCTATCAAAGAGCAAGCGACTTTCACAAGAAACAACCTTCATTAAATTTTTAAAATTCTTTAGCTAGAATAACGCTAGATTCATTAGATATAATGCAAGAAAACATCCAGGAAATATTTGAGCTGCAAAGGGCTCATAGCTTAATTTTAAGGGGCACTTCCGTAAAAGAGAGAAAAGATAAACTAAATAAACTTAAAATTCTTATTCAAGAGAATGAACAATTAATTTTTGATGCTTTAAAAAAAGACTTGCGAAAAAGTGAATTTGAAGCAGCATTAACGGAGGTTTATTTTGTGTATTCGGAAATAGATTTTGCAATAAAACACCTCGCTTCATGGATGAAGCCCCAAAGGGTTTCGGCAAGTATGAGTAGTTTATTGACCAAAAATCGAATTTATTATGAGCCTAAGGGTGTATCATTGATTATTGCACCTTGGAATTATCCCTTTCAATTACTTATAGCTCCTTTAATTTCAGCTATTGCAGCCGGAAATACAGCCATGCTTAAACCTTCTGAGCTTAGTTCTGCGACCGCTCAACTGGTGACAAAATTGATAAATAATCACTTTGAAAGTAAGGAAGTGGCATGTTTTGAAGGAGATGCTTCCCTTTCTGAAGCACTTTTAAAACTTCCATTCGATCATATCTTTTTTACGGGTAGTCCGAAGATTGGTAAAATTGTGATGGAGGCTGCTGCTAAGCATTTGAGTTCAGTTACGCTGGAGTTGGGTGGCAAATCACCGGTAATAATTGCGGAAGATGCAAATCTTGAAAAAGCTGCCGAAAAAATTGTTTGGGGTAAATTTATGAATGCAGGACAAACTTGTATTGCCCCTGATTATGTATTAGTTAGTGTGAACCAAGAATCTGAATTAGTAAAACTTGTTTCAGAAAAAATTGATCAGCTCTATTTTAAAAACCAGTTGCTTGACCAATCAAGTTATGGGAAAATTATTAGCGATTCACATTATAATAGGTTAAAGAATTTAAGAGACCATGCCATTGCAGAAGGGGCATTGCTAGTAAAAGGAGGTGCAAATAGTGATGAAGATGATACTTTGGAGCCTACCATTCTAACAAAAGTTCCGCTTTCGTCAAGCTTGATGCAGGAAGAGATATTTGGACCTATTCTGCCTATTATTACCTATTCTAATCTTCAAGAAGCCATTGATTTGGTAAATCATAGAGCGAAACCATTGGCTTTGTATATTTTTTCGAAATCAACTGCTTTAGTTGAAAGTGTGATTAGACAAACTTCTGCGGGTGGCACTTGTGTAAACGATGTGGTGTTACACATTTCAAATCCTAACCTCCCATTTGGAGGCATTGGAAATAGCGGGACAGGCAGCTGTCACGGTTTTTATGGCTTTAAGGCCTTTTCTCATGAACGTGGAGTCATGTTTCAATCGAATCCTGATTTTAGTAAATTGGCATATCCTCCATATGGAAATAAAAAAGGATTACTCAAATGGCTAAAAAAGATTTTGTAAATGAATGAATAATACCCTAAATCTTTTTCAAAAACTTAACGCTCAGCTTCTTGAATTAATTCCGGACTTAAGTTGGGTGCAATGGAACAAAGATACGGCACATAAAAACTGGAAAGTGAAGGATATTGCCATCCAAATATTGGATGATTCAAGGCATTATCTCCCTTACTTTACTGATGTATTTGAGGCAAATCCAGTCCGGTTTAACAATTCAGACGATTTTACTGCCGATAATTTAATAGCTGAATTACAATTCCTGCAAGAGCAACTAAATTCTTATATAAATGGTAATACAATAATTGGGGATCAATTAAATGTGGGGAGACCAGCAGGTTCTCAACTAGATATTTTTAAATTTTATGCGCAAATTTGGCTTTATCAACAACAAATTAGACAATCGCTCGGTGCAAGGTTATTGTTAGATTCTAATCTCTATCACCCATTTTTAGCGTATTGTTTTCATTTTTTGCCTTCGCATTTTAAGGATTTTCATCCTCCAGTTGGCACGCTTATTTCAATTGAGGTTGTTGGTGATTCCCGTGGAATGTGGAGCTTAATTCGTCGTGATCATTGCTGGGAATTATCTGTATATCACGAGCATCCAGACGCACAGGTGTATATAGATCAAAATATAGCTTGGATCTTATTTTCTGGTGGAATTGACATTTATGAGGCAGCTCAATATTGGCAAGTAATTGGAAATCAGGAATTAGGAAGGCATGTTTTATCCTTGAGACCTTTTGTAGAGATAGGTTTTAAAAACAGAGCTTAGAAATATCGATTTTCTGTTTTTAGACGATGATAACAATAAACCCCCTTAAATAAATTTATAAGGAGGGTTTTTTATAAAAATCATATTATTATTTGCCTGATTTGGCTTCTGCTTTCATTTTTTCATTGGCAACAATTACTATCTCCACTCGACGGTTTAACGCTCGCCCAGTTTCTGATTCATTATCCGCGATTGCCTCAGTTTCACCTCTTCCTTCAATTGATAAACGAGATGGGGCAATTCCTTGTGCAATAATGTAGGATCTAACCGATGCGGCACGGCGCTCTGAAAGTCTCAAATTATAATTTTCAGTCCCCGTAGCATCAGTATGCCCAATAATTAAAATATCGGTCTCCGGATTATTTTTCAGAGAATTTGCCAGATTATCTATGTTATTCCGTGCAATAGCTTTTAAATCATATTTATTTACATCAAATAATATTCCTGAATCAAATTTTACAACAATTCCTTCCCCTTCCCGAATTACTTCTGCATTTGGAATGGAGTTTTTAATTTCTTCTGCCTGCCTATCCATTTTACGGCCAATATACGCACCTGCTGTACCGCCAACCGCACCACCAATAATTGCTCCTACCGCAGTATTTCCAACCTTTTTCCCAATAATTGCCCCGATGGAACCACCTGCTGCTGAGCCTATTACAGTACCTTTTTGTGTTTTTGTAGCTTTTGCGCAACCTTGAAACATCAATGCTGATGTAGCCAATGTGAACACTAATCCAGCTATTTTTAGGTTTGTACTTTTCATGGTCTTATTTTTATCTTGTTGATTCAAATCTAATGCCAAAAGAGGTTTACAAATTTTTCCATGTACATTTGAATGGAAGTGATGAAAGATAAATTAAGGATAAGTTTATTAGGATGTGGATGGCTAGGTTATCCGCTTGCCTTAGATCTAATTTCTAGAGGTTATGAGCTTAAAGGAAGCACTACTAGTCCCGAAAAACTCCCAATTTTTCAAGCTGCCGGAATTGAACCTTATCTAATCCAATTCGATTCTTTAGCTCAAGATCCCGACCTAAGTGAATTTCTTAAATCGGATATTTTAATCATTTCAATTCCGCCAGGAAGAAGAAGTGTTGATGGATTGGCCAATTACCGTAAAATGGCCCAATTATTAAGAAGGCAATTAGTTAACTCGCCAGTTTCAAAAGTGATATTCATTAGCTCTACATCTGTTTATCCAGAATCAAACACCATTCTGAACGAATTTTCAGAAATAGCCCCAGAAACTGAGTCGGGTCTAGTTTTAGCGGAGACGGAAGCATTATTGTCTGAATTAAGTATGCAGATTATTTTGCTGAGGTTATCGGGTTTAATCGGACCAAACAGAATGCCGGGCAGGTTTTTTGCTGGTCAGAAAAATATTCCTAACGGATTGGCCCCAGTTAATATGATTCATTTAGATGATGCGGTATCTTTAATTAATTGTTTGATTGATTCTGCAACTGCAAAAGGAGTTTATTTAGGTTGCTCGCCTTCTCATCCCACCAAAGAGGACTTTTATACACTTGCTGCAAAAGTAGCGCACTTAGCCCCACCTGTTTTTATTCCCGAAATAATCACATGGAAAACAATTTCCAGTGAGCGAACAATTCATGAATTAAATTTCAAATATAAATACCATTCATTAATGGATTGCTTGGGCAAATTCGAATCTTGACTTTGTTTTTTTAAATTAAACTATTGTATATCAATTAGTTAATAATTGTGGTTTACAAAATTGTAACAAGCCCATTTTGTTGATATTATTTTCAGATTCTTTGCTTAATTTTATATTAATTGGATCGTGTTTCATGCTAAATGTGGAGCATCCAATTTTCGTCTTTATTGTGATATGAGAAAACTATTTTTTATTGCCTTTATTTTATTTGTCAGTACATCTACCAAAGCTGCCTTTCAAGATTCCACAATTATTAAGAGGATTAATCAGCTTTCTACGCAAGTTCAAAAAAAATATGCGCCTGATAAAAGAACTGAATTTTATGAGCTCAAGCTTGAAAAATCAGAACCTTTAGGCTATACTTTGCAAGTAAGTAATCCTGAGGCCATTCAAGAATTTAAATCTCTTTTAAAGAGTGAAAATTTATCAGTCATTTTGAAAGAGGATATGTTACCTTCCAAAGATCTTGGAGAGGCTATTTATGGTGTCTCTAACCTTTCGGTGATTAATACGAGATATGCACCCAATCACGCAGCAGAAATGGCCACTCAAGCTACTCTTGGTACTCCCGTTAAAATTTTGAAGAAGGAGAAGGGTCATTTTTTTGTGCGAACTCCGGATAATTACCTATCGTGGACAGAGACTAGGGGAATTATTCCTATGAGTAAAACTGATTTCGAAAACTGGCAATCTTCAAGGAAGCTAGTTTATACAGATTTGTTCGGTTTTGCCTATTCGGAAGCTTCCGAATTGTCTATGCCGGTTTCTGATCTTGTAGCAGGCAATATTTTACAAGTATTAGACGAAGGGAATGGATTTTATAGAGTCTCTTTCCCTGATAAAAGGATTGGATTTATTTCAACAAAAAAGGCTCAACTATACGATCAGTGGAAAAACCAAGCAAATCCGAACGCTGATCAACTCTTGAAAACTGCACGTAATTTTCTTGGTATTCCCTACCTCTGGGGTGGAACATCCGTCAAGGGATTGGATTGTAGTGGCTTTACAAAAACCAGTTATTTATTGCATGGAATTGTTCTTCCGCGAGATGCCTCCCAACAAGCTTTAGTTGGCGATCTTGTTGATATTCTTGAAAACGATACACTTAGCCTTTCGAAAGCTTTAAAAAACTTGATGCCCGGTGATCATTTATTCTTTGCCGCCGATAAGCGCACGAAGAAGGTGACCCATACCGCCTTATATATCGGAAATGGCGAGTTTATTCATGCTGCCGGATTAGTTAGAATCAATAGCATGATTAGTGGATCGAAAAATTATGATGATTTTCAATCTAGAACTTTGGTAAGTGCACGCCGTATTTTAACAGCTATTGGCGATTCAGAAATCACGAGAATTGACAAACATCCTTATTACCAGGGACAAATAAATCAATAAACAGAAAACCAATTTATAAGCATATGAATATTTTTGTAGGAGGCCTTCCATTTAAAGTAGATGAAAAGGAGTTAAGAGAAATCTTTGAAAAGTTTGGGGAACCCAGTGCGGTTAAGTTAATCATTGATAAGCAAAGCGGCCGTAGTAAAGGCTTTGGTTTTGTCGAAATGGAAGATGAAGAAGCCGCTCAGCAAGCCATTGAGGCATTAGATGGCAGTGAATTATATGGACGCAAAATCGGCGTTCGTGTTTCTGAAGATAAAAAGCCTGAAAGACGTTTTTAATCCTGCAATTTTTTATAAAATAGACTTCATTTGAAGTCTATTTTATAATTTATCACCTTGTTTTTAAATTCCTTATAACTAATAGTCTTATAAATTTCATTTATAGGAATAGATTTCTTTTTTCTTCCATCTCATTAATTTTTCTTCGCATTTTTTTATCCCATTAAATCGGCTAAAATGTTTAATTTTGTATTATAAATTAATTTTGGTTATTTTACTGAGAACTAGCTAATTATTTAATAGAAGAAATTATAAATCAAACCGTTAGAATTATGAAAAAGTTAATCATTCTTTGCAGCGTATTATTTTTATTCGCGTCTGTAACAGCATTTAAGGTTGAAGATAAAGCCGAATTTAAGTTTGTAACAGAAACGCATGATTTTGGTAAAATTCCGCAGGGAAAACCAGTTACTGTAGATTTTAAATTTACAAACATTGGTGATGAGCCATTAATCATTAGCAATATTGCTAGTGTTTGTGGTTGTACAGTTCCTAAGTATACCAATACACCGATATTAAAAGGTCAGACAGGTACAATTACTGTGACTTATAATGCTGCGGCGATGTCGTTTTTCAGCAAAGGTTTAACAATTACCTCAAATGCAAAAACCCCTACTAAAGTTATTTATGTAAAGGGTGAGGTTGTTGCTCCACCAGCAAAATAATTGAATTGAAACACAAAAAAGCCCCTCTAGAATTCTAGAGGGGCTTTTTTGTGTTTTATTAATTCATCCTATAGCGATGGAGTTTTACCACCATCAACCGGAACATTAATACCGTTGATGTAAGATGCTGCAGGACTAGCAAGAAAAGCAATGGCAGCTGCTACCTCTGAGGCATCGGCAATTCTACCTGCTGGAATGGTGCTAATCATTTCCTTTTTTACAGTTTCGAAATTTTTACCTTCTTTTTCAGCAATTGAATTAATTAAAAATTCTAGTCGCCCAGTCATAGTAAAACCCGGTAAAACGTTATTAACTGTAATGCCATAGGGGCCAAGCTCAAGGGCTAATGTTTTTGCCCAACTGGCAACAGCGCCCCGAATGGTATTGGATACCCCCAAGCCTTTTAATGGAGTTTTAACCGATGTTGAAATGATATTAATGACCCTACCAAAGTGATTTTTCTTCATGCCGGGCACAATTGCCTGAACAAGAATTTGATTACAGATCAGATGCATGTTAAATGCATTGATAAATTCATCCGTACCAGCATCTATGGCTTGTCCCCCTGCTGGTCCCCCGGTGTTATTGATTAAAATATCGACATCATTTTTCGCCGTATAATTTTCGATGATACCTTTAAGTAGTTTAGGATCTGCAAAATCAGCTATTAGAATATCGTGTTTCTGACCAGTCCGAAGAGAAAGTTCACCTAAGACTTTTCTAAGTTTTTCTTCACTTCGTGCTAGAAGAGTGACATTGGCTCCTAACAGAGAAAGTTCTATCGCAGTGGCCTTTCCAATTCCCTGCGAACTTCCGCAAACTAGTGCTCTTTTTCCTGACAGATCTAAATTCATAATTAAAAGCTAGGATATGACTGAAAAGTAGTCTTCGAGCTCTTGAAGAGTATTTGAATTGGTAGCAATATCCTTGATGATTTTCCCCTTCTCCATTAAGAGAATACGATCACAAAGCTCAGTTACATGGTTTAAATCATGACTCGAGATAAGGCATGTGATTTGCTTTTCCTTGTTTAAGTTTTTTATGATGGTTTTTAAGCGAATTTGTGTACTTGGGTCAATATTAGCAAAAGGCTCATCCAGCATCAGTAATTGTGGATTCTGAATTAAACATGCAGCCACACCAACCTTAGTCTGATTTCCTTTAGAAAGGTCACGGATATATTTACCTCTATCTAATATCTCTCCATTAAAGAATTCTGTAAAATTTTGTAGTTCTGCGTCTACTTGTGTTTTGTTTTTATCATGCAAACCTCCGATAAATTGGAAATACTCCTCTGGAGTGAGGTGATCTATTAAAAACCCTTCATCCAAATAAGATGCAGTATATTCTTTCCAAACTTCAGAGGAAGAAACATTTTTTTCTTGGGATAATACTTCGCCAGAGTCGGGTCTGATTAAGTCGAGTATCATTCGAAATAAAGTTGTTTTTCCGGCTCCATTATTTCCAATAAGGCCGATAGATTCGCCCCTTTTGATAGTTAACTGTGGGATATTTACCACATTTACTCCATGATATCCCTTTTTTAAACCTTGTATCTCAATCATATTATTTATTTCTAAATCCTTCTGCTATTGTAAATCGTTTTTTCTGAAATTGCTTAATTAGTAAGTTTAACCAAAAATCTCTGGTTAAAATGAATAGTAGTCCGGAGATGCCAATAAATGCAATCCCAGCATCCGGATAGCCCATGGCACTAAATGGATAATATACTATAAATGGAGTGACTAAGAGGGGGAGCGATAAAATCCATTGCGATGCCCCAATACCTTCCCAGTTAAATGCCGAGCCTTTACTCAGGTCAATTCTCTTATAATTTTGACTTGCAAAAAATAGAACTAAAACGGTATTAACTCCCAGGTTCCAAATGAGCATGACAAAATGGATAATTAATACTCTCCATCCAAAATATACATAGGGAATAGTTAATATAAACGTGGTAGATGAGAAGAGGGTAAACAATAGAAACTTCGCTTTAAAAAAATCTCTAATGCTTACTTTACTCACTAGGATCCCATCAAAATGGGCACTTTGCCAGCTAAACATAAACTGCCCATAATTAATGATGAAGATGCCGGTCATGAACATCCCACAAAAGAGAATGGGGTAATCTGATAAATCAGGCCTATTATAGAAAATTAGTCCGTAGAACATAAAAAGAACACTCGTCATAATGGCCGATCGCGGGCGCTTATTTCTTAGAATTAGTTTGAGCTCATTTGCTGCTAAATCTCCAGCTAATCCAAATCTTCCTAAAAAGGGTATTTCGGTACTTGATTTATGTGAAACACTGATTTTGCTAAGCTCTTCCAGATATAAATTGCTTTTCAAATACCTGAAATTAATCAGGTAAATAATTGCTGCAAGCGTTAAAAATATCAGGCAAATGATTGGTGTGCTTAATAAAAGGCTAAAAATTTGAACAGATAGTACTGAAATGGAAAAGAGCTTAAAGTAAAAATCTAATGAAAAAAACAATAAGAGCGTTCCAAAGAAAACCAGCATCCAAATGGCGTTTAGATTCACCTTTCGCTTTAACCAAAGGCTAAAAAAATGGTTCGTAAATGTTAATCCCAAAATACTCAATACATAAGCTCCAAATACTACAAAACCATGCTGGGGGACAAGCACCTTAATCAAAAATGGTAAGCTTAAAAGAAAAGGAGTAAGGTTGAAAGCGCTCCCAAGTGAAGTGATGGATAGGTAATTAATTAACTGATTCTTTTTGAGTCGCAGATGCAAATAAGGTCTAACCGCCAGAGTTGGAAGTTCCTGCAATTGGAAGCGCAGTAATAAATCCATTAAGAAATAATACAGAATGAAACTATTGAATGTTTGGATGCTATCCTGATTGGGAAATGCCTTTGTAAGGATGGTATCCATGAAAAAAGCCACAACCAAAACATTTAGCAATAGGTATATTACCACTACTGCCATAAAAATGCGCATTGCGATGCTTTTGCCTGTATTTTTTGAGCGCCAAAATGCTTTAAGTTCGTGGTTCAGGAATGTTAATGTCATGTCTAAAATTAGGGAAATTTTTATGTCTCGTTAATATTTATATTTCTCTTTCCAGAGGGTTTTTAGGTGCTCACGTATTTTTTCTTCGGCAGTATTTTTTCCTGGATCATACATACGTGTTCCGCTAAGATTTTCGGGAAGATATTCCTGTTGCGAAAAACTATTTTCAAATTGATGAGAATATTCATACTCTTTCCCATAGCCGATATTTTTCATCAGTTTGGTGGGTGCATTTCGTAAATGTAGGGGTACGGGTTGATCGCCGGTTCTCGCGACTAATTCTTGCGCTTTATTAATAGCCTCGTAGCTGGCATTACTCTTTGCAGAGGATGCCATATAGGTTACGGCTTGTGCTAGAATAATTCTTGATTCGGGCCATCCAATCACATTAACTGCTTGAAAACAATTATTAGCGAGGAGCAGGGCATTGGGATTTGCATTGCCAATATCCTCAGCGGCTAAAATAACTAATCGGCGGGCGATGAATAATGGATCTTCTCCTCCCGCAATCATCCGGGCCAACCAATATACTGCTGCATTTGGATCACTACCTCTAATGGATTTAATAAAGGCGGAGATAATATCGTAATGTTGTTCTCCTGCCTTATCATATAGGGCCATATTTTGTTGTACATGCTTCATTACGAGCTCATTGCTAATCACAACCTCGTTTTTATTAATCGCATTTACAACCAGTTCAAGTACATTCAGTAGCTTCCTTGCATCACCACCCGAAAGGCGTATCAAGGCTTCATGCTCTTCAAGAACAATTTTTTTCTCCCTTAAATAGGGATCTTCAGCAATAGCCTTTTTTAAAAGATTTAGCAGATCTTCCTCCTTAAGGTTTTGTAATATATAAACCTGACTTCGCGAAAGTAAGGCCGAAATCACTTCGAAGGATGGGTTTTCGGTGGTTGCTCCAATGAGTGTGACTAAGCCCCGTTCTACTGCTCCTAAAAGTGAATCTTGTTGCGATTTTGAAAATCGGTGGATCTCATCGATGAATAAAATTGGAAGGTTTTCATTCTCTTCTTTTAGTAAAGCCGCTTTTTCAATTACCTCACGTATATCCTTTACACCGGAATTGATGGCACTCAGACTGAAAAACGGGCGGTTTAACTGCCTGGAAATAATGAATGCCAGGGTAGTTTTACCAACTCCCGGTGGCCCCCACAGTATTAAAGAGGGTAAACGCCCACTTTCAATTGCTACACGCAAGATCGCATCTTGTCCAACTAAATGTTTTTGTCCAACATAATCGTCAAGTGTCTCCGGACGCATACGTTCGGCTAATGGGGGAATTGTTGCCATTTAATTTTAAGATAATGTAGCTGCTTTAGCCTCTTGTAAGGTATTGATTTTTTGTGCTTTTTTAATGCTCAAAATAGATAATCATCCTATTTAATTGGGACCATTCGTTTAACAGATAAAAGATTTTTTAAACCTATTTAATTGTCCGAAAAGCATTTGAAATTACTATGTTTATGTCTCAAAATTAGCATTATTCATTTTTTCAATGGTCATCAAACGATTTTTACTAATCCTTTTTTTAAATATAAGCTTCTTTATTCCTGGTTTTTCTGAACCTATTCGGGTAAATCCTATTTTGATGCATTGGAGTATAATTCCCAAAAGCTCAGGCCTAGATTCCTTAAAGGTGAATCTCATAAATGCCAATCCATCAGAAATTATAGCTAGTCTTAAAAAAGTTGAAAATACCTTAAAATTGCATGAGCAGCTAAAAGCATCAAATAACCCGCCACTTATTTTTCCTGTTTCTGCTGGCGTTTACTCGAGTTCGCTAAGAAGCGATTCCTTAAGTGCCTTTGACCAACTTATTTTTCTTTACAGGAATTTATGCGATCGCCGTGCTGAAGCCGGAGCGATACACTCCTACGCAATCCATAATGCGCTAAATGGTGATATGGATAAATCTCTACTCATGTTTAACGAAGCTCTAGCCATCAATATTGCACTTAAGAGTAACGAGGGAATGATTAAAAACTACCAAAACTTGGCGCGTATTCATGCTTTTAATGGGAATTATTCGGAGGTAATTAGAACAAGCCATGCATTAGTGGATATTTCCATCCGTGTTCGTAATAATACCTCACTAGCCAATGCTTATATGAGTCTTGCCCAATCATGGACTAGCCAAAGCAATTTTCAAGAGGCAGAAGCCATGGTACTTAAAAAAGCCCTTCCACTCCTATACTATAAATTGAATGATAAACTAGGTGCGATCAAATGTTATGATCAATTGGCATTTATCTATCAAAATCAGAAGCGGTTTTCGGAGGCTAAATGGTTTTTTATTCAGTCGAATATTCTTGCTCGTAAAATTGATCATCCGGTAAGCATTGTAAACTCTCTCATCAATCTTGCTCATGTTAAAATGGCAATTGGTGATTGGCATTTAGCATTAGATGATATCAAGGAAGCAGAACAACTCGCGGTTAAAAATCAATACCAATTTCAATTAATTGAAATAAAGAAAGACTTAAGTGAGTTATATAGTAAAATGGGAGATTCAAATGCGGCAAATCTTGCTTTAACACAATTTTCGGACTTAAAGCAAAAGTTTTTAATCCCGATTAATTAAATTATGGGCTTTAATTTTGCTTCAAAATCATGTATTTTAGGTATATTCAGCTCAATTTTTAAATATTACATAAGCATGTTAAAAGGTTTCGCCATCAATTTGAATTTTGCCATACTTAAAAGTTAAATTTGGTATCAATTTGGATATCCATAAATCTACAATGAAATTAAAATCAGTTAAAGAAATGTTAAAGAGATTATTCCTGGCCCTTTTTATTGTTGCAGCTTTTTCCTGCCAGGCCGATCCAAGAGTAAATATACTTGTTGCGGATGGCGACCTTCAGCCGGATAAGCAACAATCAGTTATTACTAAATCGCTAGTTGAGTTGATGGAAAATTTCCATTATCATAAAGTAGTTATTGACGATGCTTTTTCATCAATTGTTTTTGATGAATATTTAAAGGCATTAGACGGTGGTAAAACTTACTTTTTACAAAGTGACCTAGCCGATTTCGAAAAATATCGCCTTACCATGGATGATGATTTGCGTGATGGTGATCTGAGTGTTGCTTTTTACATCTTCAATGTCTATCAAAAGCGCTATAATGATCGCGTGAATTTTGCTCTTCAGGAAATTAATAAGGATTTCAATTTCACAAGTAATGAAAGCTATACTTACGACCGTGAAAAACTGCCTTGGTTGAAGTCGGAAGCAGAATCTAATAGCTTATGGGCAAAACGTATTAAGTACGAAATGCTCAATTTGAAGATAACAGGTACGGACCAGTCGAAGATTAAGGAGACTCTTAAAAAGCGCTACGAAAATCTAATATCGCAGTCTACAAAATTCAATAATCAGGATGTTTTCCAGATTTTTATGAATGCCTTCACTGGGACTGTTGATCCTCATACCAGCTATTTTGTTCCCAATAGAGCGCAGGAATTTAATGAAGACCTGGCGCGAACTTTTGAAGGTATCGGTGCTAGATTACAATTGGAAAATGAGGTGGTTAAAATTGCTGAAATTATTCCCGGCGGACCAGCATTTAAATCAAAAACACTACAAGCAAATGATCGTATCATTGCGGTTGCACAAGGAAAAGATGGTGAGTTTGTGGATGTGATTGGCTGGAGATTAGATGTTACCGTAACCAAAATCAAGGGTCCTAAAGGCACAATGGTTCGTTTAAAGGTTATTCCTGCGGGACAAGAATTATCATCCTCGCCAAAGATTATCGAATTGGTTAGGGATAAGGTAGTTCTTGAGGATCAATCTGCTAAAAAAATAATCAAAACAGTTAATTCAGGGGGTAAATCCTATAAAATTGGAATTATTCAATTGCCAGCATTTTACGCTGATTTTAAGGCCTTGCAAGCTGGTGATCCAAATTATAAAAGCACCACACGTGATGTAAGACTATTATTGGATACCTTAAAAAGAGAAAAAGTAGATGCCGTAGTTCTCGACTTGAGAAGTAATGGAGGAGGTTCTCTTCCTGAAGCCATTACCCTTACGGGATTATTCATTAAATCGGGACCGGTAGTGCAGGTGCGCGACCGTAGAAATAAAGTTGAAGTGAGTGAAGATGAGGATGAATCGATAGCTTGGGATGGTCCTTTGGGTGTTTTAATCGACCGATTTAGCGCTTCAGCATCCGAAATTTTTGCAGGTGCCATTCAAGATTATGGCAGAGGAGTGATTATTGGCAATCAATCGTATGGTAAAGGTACCGTGCAACAGGGTATTGACATGTCGAGAATTATTAGCACAAGTGATAAAATCATGCTTAAGGGCTTGCAGACAGTAAATAATAATAAGGGAGAAACCGTGACTAGAACCAACGCTCCAGAATTCGGACAAATTAACTTGACTATGGCTAAATTCTATCGTGTAAACGGTAGCAGTACGCAGCATCAGGGCGTTGTTCCAGATATAGAATTCCCAACAGTATTCCCTAAAGATAAGTATGGAGAGAGTTCAGAACCGCGTGCTTTGGTTTTTGATACCGTTCCGCCAAGTGTTTTCTCGCCTGTTGCTAACTTAACTACCGTGAAGGCAAGCCTCTTAAAGCTACATCAAGAGCGCATGAAATCATCATCAGATTTTGTTGATCTTCAAGAGGATATCGCTGAATTTGCAAAGCGTGAGTCAGAAACGTCCATTACCCTGAATGAAGCAAAACTCAAAAAGGAACGCGAAGAACGGGAGATAAAATCTTTAGAGCGCGAAAATAAAAAACGTGCCGCTAAGGGATTAGGCCCTATAAAAAAAGGTGAGACAAAACCAAAGGAAGATATTGATTTTATCCGCGATGAAGGATTGCAAATTATGGCAGATTTCATTCAAATAAAATAATGAAAGCCCCGGTTAAGCCGGGGTTTTTTGTGGTGTATTTTATCGAATTTGATTTCAGATATTCTAATAGATTCAAATTAATCTATATCAAGAATGATTTTACTTCACATCTATTAAGTCAGGCCTTTCAAGAACCTATCGGAGCTTCATTCACAAAAAAAAATCCCCCAATCCATTCCAATACATTGGTTTGAATGGGGGGAATATTAAACCCTTTTGAAATTAGCTTTAATCAATAATTAAGCCTTTTTCTTTTCCTGAGTATCCATGATGTTAATGCTCATCATTTGCTCCATGGTACGCTTCATGCCATCGGATGAACCATCGAGGAAGATCACATTGCCTTTACCATTTTCGGCAAAATGCTTGATGGCCTCTGTCCACATGGTGAATAAAATTACCGAAGTATCTAGGTCTGCTGTCTGCATTTCTTTGGCTGCATGCGTCATACCCTTTGCAACCTCCTCACGGAAAAGTGCAATACCCTGACCACGTAGCTGGGCAGCCTCACGTTCTGCATTGGCAGCAATTTTAATTGCATTTCCATCCGCTTCAGCAGCCTTAGTTTTAGTAATCAATAATGCTTGTCCCTCGTTTTCAGCAGCAGCCTTCAAATTGTTCGAAGCAACAACACGGCTCATTGATGTTAATATTACTTCGTCAAAAGTGATGTCATTAATTTGAAGATCTTGTAAATGATAACCCCAAGATTCGAGTACATTATCTAATTGGTCTTTAACGTGATCTACAATGTCTTTTCTAAGACTCAATACTTCTGCTTGTTTTTTGCTGGCTACAAATGCACGAATGGTTCCTTCAATGGTACGAATAAGTGCTTGCATTAAGTTTTGCTCATTGATGAACTTAAAAGCTACATTTTTGATGGTTTCCTCATCCGGATTATTTACCGAATAGAGTACCATGGCTTTAAAATAAACATTGGCCTGGTCAATGGTTACCGCTTGAAACTCTAACTCAACTGCGCGATTTTGAATGGATACACGTGAATGTATTAGCTCAATCAATGGAATTTTTAAACTTAAACCTGGTTTTAAGAGCCTCCTGTATTTACCGAAGACAGTGATAACAGCAATGGTGCCTTGTTTAACAGTTACAAATGAACTGAATAAAATAACGAGGGCAAAGAATAGGAGAATATAAGTCGTGTACATATATTTAATTTTTGTGTGTTTCTGAATGGATTAAAGATAATCAGATTATTCGTCAAAAGAGCAGTTCTAGACCGAATAATTCAATTTTGAATGCCTTAGAATAGTTTATTATTAATTTAACCTTTTTTCCATTCCTCAGAAAAGGAATAAATTTATTGGGGGATATTTATTGCTTAAGTTTTTACAATGTTCTGTTCATCATAAATCCTTTATATATTATTTATAGCTTTAAGGAAATAAAAAAAGCATCGTAATTTAATTGCGATGCTTTTTTTTATGTTTTTAATTTATTCTCTAAGTTTAGCAAGCAATCTGCCTCCTTTATAATAATATCGCCTCCAATAATCTTCGTCTAAATCACTGATCATCACCCCCTTACTGCTTGAGGCATGAGCAAATTTATTATTTCCCATATAAACACCCATGTGTGTAATTGAGCGACTTCCAATTTTGAAGAATACTAAATCTCCTTCTTTCAATTCTTCCTTATTAATAGGATTAACCATGCTAAAAATATTCCTAGAATTGGTTCCAATTAGTGTACTAAATACTTTATTATATAATTCAAAAGCAAAGCCGGAGCAATCAATACCTTTTTTTGTTCCACCACCTAAGCGGTAGGGAGTCCCTATCCAATCGTAAATAAACTCATAGAGTTTTAAATTAGACGTTGCAGAAAGTGCAACACCCATAATTTGAGAGAAATATTCTTTAGCTAAATTATCAGGATCTTCAATCTGCTTATTATCTTTTTGATCTTTTGCATTGGTTTGTGCGTTTAAAGATACTGAAGACACGAAAAGTAGAAGAAGTAAGATTACTTTTTTAACCATATTGCAAATGCTTTTCTAGTTTTAAATGATAAACTGAGTGAATAGATTTATACGCTTTATATCTCTAGAATGTTTCAAATATAGGAAAATTTATTACTTGAAGCAAGTCGAGGTGCTTAACTGTCAATTTAATGACATAGTTTATAGATAGATACGATTAAAATTATGGATAAAGAGTGCAAACAAAACGGCTTACTATTCTTTTTTTGGGAAGATATGGTTAGATTTGTCATTCCTATAGAGGAAAAAAAGAATTTCACATACGATTACGAATGAGTTCAATAGAAATTACGAAGGAAACTTATCTTCAGTGGTACGAATCAATGCTGTTGATGCGGAAATTTGAAGAGAAAGCAGGTCAACTTTATGGTCAGCAAAAAATTAGAGGATTTTGCCATTTGTACATTGGTCAGGAAGCTGTGATGGCTGGTGCTATGTCGGTCCTTGGCCCAGGTGATTCTATGATTACTGCTTATCGTGATCATGCGCATGCTTTAGCAAGAGGCATGGGAGCAAATGAGATCATGGCTGAACTTTATGGAAAAGTAACCGGGTGTTCTAAAGGTAAAGGCGGTTCGATGCACATGTTTAGTAAGGAAAAGAAATTTTTCGGCGGGCATGGTATTGTAGGTGGACAGATTCCCTTAGGCGCCGGTATTGCTTTTGCAGAGCAATATAATGGAACAGATAATGTTTGTGTTTGTTACATGGGTGATGGTGCCGTTCGTCAGGGAGCACTGAATGAAACGTTTAATATGGCTATGTTGTGGAAATTGCCGGTAATTTTTGTTTGTGAAAACAATGGTTACGCAATGGGAACTTCAGTGGCACGTACCACTAATATGGTTGATATCTACAAAATCGGACTCGGTTTTGATATGCCATGTGCTCCAGTTGATGGAATGGATCCAGTTGCTGTTCATAATGCGATGGATGAAGCGGTTCAAAGAGCAAGAAGAGGCGATGGCCCAACTTTCTTAGAAGCGAGAACTTACCGTTTTAAAGGTCATTCTATGTCTGATCCTGCTAAATATAGAACCAAGGAAGAGGTTGAAACTTACAAAGCAAAGGATCCTATTGAAGTGGTAAGAGCTACTATTGAGGAGAAAAAATATGCTGATGAGGCTTGGTTTGACCAGATTAATGATAAAATAAAGGCAATTGTTGACGAATCAGTTAAATTTGCTGAAGAATCACCATGGCCTGATCCATCTGAATTATATGAAGATGTATATGTTCAATCTGACTATCCATTTATCCGCGACTAACCTAAACTTTTTTATAAAATACTAATCTGTAAATACTAATGGCTGAAGTAGTAAAAATGCCTAAAATGAGCGATACGATGACGGAGGGAGTTATCGCAAAGTGGCATAAAAAAGTTGGTGATAAAATTGGTTCGGGTGATCTGGTTGCAGAAATCGAAACAGATAAAGCGACTATGGATTTTGAGTCTTTCCAAGAAGGAACCTTATTATATATCGGTGCTAAGGAAGGTGAAGCAGCCCCTGTCGATTCAGTAATTGCCATTATGGGGGCACCTGGAGAAGATTTTCAGGCTCTTTTAACGGCTACTCCAGCTCAAAATACTTCTCCAGAGCCAATTGCTGCTGAAAGCAAACCAGCTGCCGCAAGTGTCCAGTCTCCAGCAAGCAGCGATGCGGATGCTGAAGCCCAGGGTGCTACCATTATTCGTATGCCACTTTTAAGTGATACCATGACTGAAGGCGTAATTGCTGAATGGCATAAAAAAGTTGGCGATAAAGTAAAAAGTGATGATGCTCTTGCGGATGTTGAAACCGATAAGGCGACTATGGAAGTGATCGGGTATGCCGATGGAACACTTTTATATGTGGGTGTTGAAAAGGGGCAAGCAGCCAAGGTTAATGATATTATTGCTATAGTGGGTAAAGAGGGGACAGATGTTTCAGCTTTTCTTAATTCAAGTTCAAAGCCACAGGCTAATACTGTAGCTGCTCCTGTAAATGTAGAAGCTAAACCAGCTCAGGTAGCTACTGCAAAACAAGAAGTACAATCTGAGTCTAGCTCGCGACTAAAAGCATCGCCTTTAGCGCGTAAGATTGCGAAAGACAAAGGTATCGACCTAGCCCAAGTGAAAGGTAGTGCTGAAGGTGGAAGAATTGTTAAAAAGGATATTGAAGGGTTTACTCCAGGGGCACAAAAAGTAGTGGCTTCAACAGAATCTAAATCTGTAGAGGTTCCCACAGCGGCCATTCCACAATTTATTGGGGTAGAAAAATATACCGAGAAGCCTGTTTCTCAGATGCGTAAGGTAATTGCTAAACGCCTATCTGAGAGCTTATTTACCGCTCCTCATTTTTATTTAACCATGTCTATTGATATGGATAATGCTATGCTAGCTCGTACCAAAATCAATGAGTTTTCAGCTACCAAAATATCATTTAATGATATGGTCTTAAAAGCTGTCGCTGTAGCCTTAAAACAACATCCAAACGTAAACTCATCTTGGTTAGGAGATACAATTCGCTATAATGAGCATGTAAATATTGGTGTTGCCGTTGCGGTAGAAGATGGTTTACTCGTTCCTGTGGTTCGTTTTGCTGATGGGAAATCGCTTTCTCATATCTCTGCTGAAGTGAAAGACTTTGCACAGCGTGCCAAATCTAAGAAATTGCAACCTTCTGATTGGGAAGGTTCAACATTTACGATTTCAAACCTTGGAATGTTTGGTATTGATGAGTTTACTGCTATTATCAATCCACCAGATGCTTGTATTTTAGCAGTTGGTGGAATTCAGCAAATCCCAGTTGTTAAGAATGGAGCTGTTGTTCCAGGAAATGTAATGAAAGTTACGCTTAGCTGTGATCATCGTGTGGTTGATGGTGCAACGGGTTCTGCATTCCTGCAAACTTTAAAAGCATTGCTCGAAGAGCCTGTAAGATTACTTGTTTAATAAAATTTAATACTATTCAAATGCCTTTCAGCTTAAAACTGAAAGGCATTCTTGTTTGAGAACATTTTTTTTACACTCAATCAGCTGGCAGAATTTTTGATATATTTTTGTTTAAATTTGATTGGCTAAGGGCTTTAAGATGGCCTTTTTAAATTTAATCTGACTGACGTGATTTTGGTAATTTATCATGTATGAAAATTAGTTTAAACCTTGAAAAATCATTCTTTTTTATAAATTTTTGACATGAAACAGACCTTCACTTATATCATCATTCTTTTTATCTTTTCATCTTGTTTAAATTCCCCAAACCCTCAAAAGATAGTTGACAAGAGTATCGCCTATTATCGGATGGATAAGCTAAAAAATGCTAGCATTGAATTTACTTTTAGAAATACTAAGTTTAAAGTCATGCAAAATGAAGGTACATTTCGCTATGAGCGTACTTTTGCAGATTCTACAGGGATATTTCTTGATATCATGGATAATGATGGATTTAAAAGATTTGTGAATAAAAAAGAGCTTAGATTAGACAGTCTTGATGTAGCTAAACACTCCCAATCTTTAAATGCAACAATATATTTTTTGTATTTACCCCTCAAGTTGAATGATGCCTCTGTTATAAAGAAGTATATAGATGAAGTTGAAATTAATGGGAAAAGATACCATAAAATAAAAATTTCATTTAATCAAAAAGAGGGTGGTGTCGACCATAAGGATGTGTATTATTATTGGTTTGATACACAAGATTATAGCATGGATCATTTTGCTTATAGTTCTGGTGGAAATAGATTTAGGGCTGTTTTAAAAAGCCATGATGTCGGTGGTGTAATCTTCCAGGATTACATTAACTATCAAATGCCGCTTAATGATTCAATTACTTCGGTTATGAAGTATGATAGCTTGTTTGAAGCTGGAAAGCTCAGAGAATTATCTAGAATTGAATTTATGGACATGCGATTAATGGCCGTTTCAAAATAATAGCTTTTGGTATTAGAATTGAGCTCAGGATTAATTTTTTACAAGAATAGGCTTAGTAAAAAATAAAGACTTGCTGCTAGTACCGCTGAAACAGGAATTGTTAAAACCCATGCCCACATTAGGCTAATCGTTATACCCCATCTAACGGCGGAAACACGCTTGCTTAATCCCACTCCGATAATAGCACCTGTGATGGTGTGCGTTGTTGATACAGGTATTTTAAAGTGCTCTGTCATGAATAAGGTAATGGCGCCTGCTGTTTCTGCAGCTACGCCTTCTAATGGTGTAACTTTGGTGATTTTTGTCCCCATAGTTTTCACAATTTTCCAACCACCACTCATCGTTCCAATTGCAATTGATGTATAACAAGCAATGGGAATCCATTCCGGGATATGGTTAATCTTAACTTTTCCTTCAATAACCGTATATCCTACCTGTAGCCAATGAGACATAGTGCTAGCTTCTGCAGGATTGTCTTTTAAGTAGACAATGATTGCCGCTGCAATAATCCCCATAACTTTTTGGGCATCATTACCACCATGACCTAAACTGAATAAAGCGGAAGAAACTAATTGTAATTTTTTAAACCACCACTCTGCTCGTGATGGATTGGCATAGCGACAAATATTTACGATGATTACCGTAATGACATAGGCCATGAACATACCGATAATCGGCGCAAGAACAATAAAAGCAGCAACTTTACCAATAATACCTAAATTGATTACATCTAAGCCTCCATGTGCTACTGCAGCACCTGCAAAGCCTCCAATTAGGGTATGTGATGAAGAAGATGGGATTCCGAACCACCAAGTGAATAAGTTCCATGCAATTGCGGCTAGTATACCTGCAAGTATGACAACTAGGTTTATATTCATGGTATCCGCCGTTTTAGCTACGGTATCGGCTACATTGAGACTAAATATCCAATAGGCTAAAAAATTGAAGAAAGCTGCCCATATAACGGCCTGAAATGGGGTTAATACTTTTGTAGAAACAACCGTAGCAATAGAATTGGCTGCATCATGAAAACCATTGATATAATCAAATACTAATGCTAAACCAATGATTACAAGTAATAATGTAAATCCCATAAGGCGGTATGATATCTATTCTTTTTATTAAGCGTTCTTAACTAAAATTGATTCCAATACATTGGCTGCATCTTCACACATATCTGTTGCAGTTTCCAGTGCAGAAAGCACTTCTTTGTATTTAATCAAATTCACAGCATCTTTTTCGTTGTCGAATAAATCTCCAACAGCTTTATCAAATACGTAATCTGCTTGATTTTCAATGCTATTGATACGAACACATGAATCGGCTATAAGGCGAATATTTTTTAAGTCGCGAAGCTCAAGAATGGCCTTGTGGAGGTCGCGGCATGCCTCTAAAATGAGATTTGCCAATTCTTTAATTGGGGGGGTAATAATGATTACATTGTATATGTCCATGCGACTTGCTGAACCGTGAATATAATCAGCAATATCGTCAATGGCACTTGCCAAGCGATGAATATCCTCTCTATCAAAAGGAGTAATAAAGTTCTTACTTAGCTCTAAATGAATTTGGTGAGTGATTTCATCTCCTGCATGCTCCAAATCTGAGATATCCTTAAAAAGCTCCTTGCGCTTAACAAGATCTTCTGTATTTACCGCTTCTACAAGCTTTTCACCTAATTTTATTAGGTTGGCACTATCTTTTTCAAACAGAGGGAAAAATTTCTTGTCCTTGGGGATGAAATATTGAAAAATACTGTTTAGTGACATGTCTATGAGATTTGTATTTCGCAAAGCTACAATCCCAATGTTAAGTTAATGTTAAGAATTAGGAATTTTCTACGCTCTAGACAGAGTAAATCCGAAAGTTGAGCCAATGTTTTCGGTGCTTCTGACCGTGATGGTTTGTTCGTGGGCTTCGATGATGTGCTTGACAATTGCTAGGCCTAATCCTGAGCCACCAATATCTCTCGAGCGACTCTTATCGGTGCGGTAAAAGCGTTCAAATAGCCTAGGTAGGTATTTCTCCTCAATCCCAATCCCATCATCAGTAATCTCAACCAAAATTTGATCGTGAAGCTCAAAGGTCCGGATATAGGTATTGCCCGGGTTCTTTCCGTATTTGAAGGAATTGCTCAAGAGATTAACCAATACCTGCCTTATTTTTTCACGATCGGCGTAAACGCGCGTAGGGTCTTTATATTTCTCCTTAAAATGAATAGAAATATGGTATTTATTTGCTTTTAGCTCAAGTGAATCAATGACTTCCTGAATTAAGTCTACTAAATCAAATTCGTCATAGCTAACCGGTATTTCGCCACTTTCCAATTTGGAAATAGCATCTAAATCTTTAATGAAAGAAGCTAAACGTTCCACATTATTAGACGCTTTTTCAAGAAAGCGCTTTGATAGTTCGGCATCTTCAATATCTCCTTCCTGCAAAGCTTCAATATAGCCCTGGATGGCAAAAAGTGGTGTTTTTAGTTCGTGAGAAATATTGGCGAGAAACTCTCTTCTAAATTTTTCTTGCTCTTTTAATTGATCAATTTCCGACTTTTTATCTCTTGCCCAATCTTTTACCTCTTGCTCAACATCATTGATGGGATCGGCACTCACGTATTCGCCCAAGGCATCTTTAAGGTCTTTGCCCAGCTTTAAATTGTGTATTAATTTATAAATCAGCTTTATTTTGCTGTAAACAAAACGCTCAATGAGATAATAAAAGACGAGGTAACTGGTAAACAGTGAAACAGAAAATGTTATCACTGAGTCTATGATTTTACCTTGGAAATAAAAGTTGACTATCGAAAGGCTAAGCGCAACCGCTAATGCATTTATAAAAACAAGGACCCATAGTTTCATGGTGCAAAATAAATATAATTTCTAACTTTCTCTGTGTAGCGTTTTTCTGTAGTATTTAATTCATTTTTACTCATATAATTCATGTATTGAGGGCAATACGCTGTTGAGCTCTGATTTCCTCCTAAACCAAAATCTCCCCATGCGTCTTTTTAACCAATGCTTGCGTGAATGAGGGGAGTTTATTGAGCGAAGAAATGGCGAGATTTGAAATCAAGGTATTGCCAAATAGATTTTGAATTAATCTGCCGCTTTTTAATCTAAATGCAAATTGTTTTTCCCACTTTGATACATAATCTTGTTCAAGGGCGGCTCTATTCAAATGAAACTCTTTTTTTAAAAAATGAATGATGCTTTCCGATAATATTTTTGCTGAATGAATTGCGATGGCCATTCCATTGCCACAAAGGGGGGTAATCATTCCGGCAGAATCGCCACAGAAAATTAAATGATTTTCGATTAAGGTCTTGCGTTCAAACGATATTTCGTTAATCACTTCCGGTTTTTCAAATATAAATTCAGAGTTCTTAAACACATCACCTAAATAGGGGTTTTTGTACAATAGCTGTTCCTCCATTTCTGGGATGCTTGAATACTTTTTCAGATTTGCTGTCTCGGAGAGGTAGCATAAACAATATTTATTTTCCTCAATTTTACTGAGTCCGCAATAACCCCCTTCAAAATTATCTAAACGTATTAAATTGGAAGGAAAATCAGTTTTTATATGGTATTTTACCCCTAAATAAGGGCTCCTTTTATAAAAGAAGGAACGATTTAATTTTTGGTCTAAGTTTGATCTTTTCCCATACGCAGCAATGGCAATGGCAGATTCATAGACCTGACTACTCGAGGTACTAATTTTGAAGCTATTTTCATTAAATTGGATGTCGTTCACCTTGTCAAAAATGAATTCGACACCAAGCTTTTCTGCTTGCTTAAAAAGAAGATTATCAAGGATATAGCGACTAATCCCGAAGCCTCCCAAGGCTAAATTGGCGTTCAAGATTTTTCCTGATACAGATGTTACTGCTAAGCGATTTATGTGTGAGGTTTCGAGTGCATCAATCCCAATATCAAGTGATTTTAAAAAGGGTAAAACCTCATTGGAAATATACTCTCCACATACACGATGGAATGGATATTTCTTTTTTTCTATCAATCGAACCTGATACCCATTTTTCTGCAAAAGGACGGCAGCCGTCAAGCCGGCTAAACCGCCGCCAATAATTAGTATATCGCTCTTCATGATGTCCATAATGAGGTCATTTTCTTTGGGTATCAATACATACCTGCCATCTAAAAGCCCACATCCATTTGATACTGTAGGTTTTTATTCCGCCTTTTTGAAGCAGGTTTCTGAGTTCATTGCGCCTAAAACTCCGTAATACTGAAACCTTCGAATCGTGTTTGACCATCGCTGATTTTGAGAATAGCGAGGTAATGAGGCCAATGGAATAATACGCAAACCAATGCCTATGCAAATCATTGATAATAACATGTTTGCTTGCGCAATTCTTCATCTTTTGGATTAGTTGTATCCAATCTGAATCAATAAAATGGTGGGTAAAAAGACTTGAAATAACGATATCGAATTGTTTGGGGAGCAATTGATCACTCATTACATCTGCCAAAATATAGGATATCTCCGGAAAATTGCTTGATTTTTGCCGCGCATATTCAATGGCCGATTCTGTGGCATCCACACCCACTAATTTAATTTTTAAATTTCTTTTTCGCGCCCAATTGGCAATTATTCTCAACGAATCGCCACCCCCACAACCCCAGTCGCTGATAATCATTCCATCCTCTAAGCCTATTTTCTTAAATGCATCAAAAAATACTGCATAGCCGCCAAGAAGCTTGTTCACCACTTCCAATTCATCCATTATGGGGTCAATGATTTCATGCGACAGAGAAAAATCGTCCATCATTTCTTCTTGGGTACTTCTATGCTTAAAATCTGGCATTTAATTTTTTTTTAGGATCATAGATTCAACTGTTAAACCGGGTCCGAATGCAAATGACATCACATTCTCACCGCGGTTCCAATTGTTCTCCATCAGCATTTTTTTTAAGACAAAAACAATGGTAGCCGACGACATATTTCCATATTCTCTTAAAACATCATAGCTAAATTTGTTTTTCTCTTTTGTGAAACCTAAGGCAAGCTCAGCAGATTCCAAAATTTTTCTTCCACCCGGATGAACAGCAAAACTTTCAATATTTTTAAACTCAATTCTAGCTTTGCTAAGTAGCTGATTAGCAATGGACCGTATATGCTTTAAGATGAGTTTTGAGACCTTGGAGGTCAGCTTCATCTCAAAGCCTGCATCTGCAATATACCAGCCCATTTCATTTTTAGCTTCAATTAAAAATTCGGAATAAAAGGTGTCTAGAATAAGGCTGGGTTTATTGCCACTTACTTTTGAGGTATGCTCTACAACAATGGCTGCTGCCCCATCAGAAAACAAGGAATTGGCCACCCAATTATCAAGTGTATTTTCTTTTTGAAAGTGGAGGGTACAAAGCTCTACAGAAACAATCAATACTTTTGCTTCTTTATC